>NZ_VDEV01000042.1:0-29798 GCF_006151685.1 Arthrobacter sp. BB-1 | reverse complement strand
GTTCTTCAGGATCAGGTCCCGCTCCGAGGCGCTGGCGTCGAACGGAACCAGGTCGTTGTCGTGGAACGTGATGCCGTACGCGCCCAGTTCGGCCAGGCGGTGCACCGCCTCGACGGGGTCCAGGGCGGCACGGGTCGCGACACCAAACGGGTCCGCGCCGGTCCAGCCCACAGTCCAGAGGCCGAAGGTGAACTTGTCAGCAGGGGTGGGGGAAATAGCCATGATGCGTCCTTGCACTCGTGAGATCGCCGTCGTTCAAGCTTTAGTTTACCGCCTGAACTATATAAGCTGGATGGGTTGGGGTCAATGGGCCGTTGCTGGATCGCCAGTGCTGCTGTTTTGTTCCTCTCGACGTTCCGCTGCCTTGGCTTGCGGCGGGCGGCAGATGCAGCTCCACAGTGTCTGGTTGGCACCCGCCCGCTTGGCAGGGATACTCGTACAAATTGACCGAATAGACTGCGGGTCCTGGCGCCGCGGCAAGGAGACATGCAGTGTTAAGAATCGGAATTTTGGGCGCAGCAGGCATAGCGCCTGCGGCAGTCATCCGGCCCGCTAGCCGGCGAACTGACGTAGAGGTCGTCGCGGTGGCCTCCCGCCGTACAGCGTCTGCACAGCAGTTCGCCGACCAGCACCGCATTGGCCGTTTCTACGGCGATTACTCCGCTTTGATGTCCGACCCCGGCGTTGATTTGGTCTATAACGCGTTGCCACCCTCCGAGCACGCCAAGTGGTCGATCGCCGCTTTGGAAGCAGGCAAGCACGTGCTCTGCGAGAAACCCTTCGCTCTGAATGCTGATGAGGCTGCACGAATGCTGGAGGCTGCGCAATCGACAGGTTACCGCCTCATCGAAGCCTTTCATGACCGGTATCACCCCCTAAGCGCGGAACTCGATGCCGTCAAGGCCTCCGGCGCGCTCGGGGAGATTCTGACGCTGACCGCGGACTTTTCCAGCTCGAATCCGTTCGATCCCGCGTCCCTGCGACACGACCCGAGACTGGGAGGCGGATCGCTGATGGACCTCGGCTGCTACCCGGTTCACTGGGTGCGGGCGTTCATGGGCGAAGAACCAACGGTGGTCCGAGCCAGCGGGTCGCTCAACCCCCTTGGCGCGGACCTGAGCGTGGCGGCCGACCTCGAGTTTCCCTCAGGAGCAACAGCGCTCATCACCTCAGCAATGCTGGAAGAGCCCGGGCACCTGAACTCATCTCTCGAAGTGGTGGGCACTCAAGGGAAACTCGTCGTCAAGAATCTGGTCTTTCCTTCGAGGGGGCACTCCATCTCCCTGAGCCATAACGGGCTGGACCGGATCTGGACCGTACGAGGCTTTGAGACCTACGACCACCAACTCGAGGCCATAGTCCATGGTCTTCAGTCAGGCCAGGAGTTGCTCACTGAGGGCTCCGACAGCCTTTTCAACATGAAGGTCATTGACGGAATCTACGCTGCCGCGGGTTTCGGCCCTGTGAAGTGACGGTGCACCTTTCCCGGCAGTGGCATGCCCGGAGAGCACGGCAGAGAAACCGAGGCTTCCCTCCGCATCACCCTCCCAACCACCAGCAACCCACAAGCCAAATCGGCCGACGTCGAACATGCTCGACTCCCGGTCCTTGCCGAGCGATGAAGACTGCCTCGTCACCAACTCCCTTTTGACATGCCGTCAATAGGACGCGCAACCTCGAAGCCTGGCACGCTGTACTCCAAAATGACATAGACCACGGACTGTCCTTTCGGACCCCCAATTTGCGACCAACGGTGCAATGTCCCATCCTGCCCCCATCGACCAGGAGATCTCTGAACCGCGTGGCTACTACGTCGCCATGGTTAGTTGGCTTTGGAACCGCGCGCCGTCATTGCCCGTCGCGTGGTCAACACTTGTCGGCTGGCCGAGGCGATCTGATTCGAACTGGTCGAGGCCGGGCGTCGAGCCTGTTTAGCTGCCCGGGAACGGTACTACCAAACGCCCGCCCTTCAGTTCCTGGCTTGAGTTGAATCACTCATGGGGAAGGAGCCGAACAGGTACTGCGTCTAGTCCGGCTGTCACTGAGAAACGTCCAGTGGCTGGGCCGGCGGTTACGGAATAATCGCCGAAGAATCCCTCAACTTCGACACGCCCGCTGAGGTCGGTGCGTGCTGTTGTCGGCGCAGTCCACCAGTCACCCTTTATGAGTTCGTGGAGGGCCCTGTACGACGGTTTCAGGGTTCCGTCGGAGCGCACCAACCCGCCAGGGGCCCCGAGCCACGCGCCGTTATCGGTCAAGCCCCAGTAGTTGATTGCCTGGACGGCCGGATGCGAAACGAGGGAGCGGTAATGACGCCGAATCTCGTCTGCCTGGCGTTCTTCGTCTTCCGGAGTGCTGGGCCACTCGGATACGCGGTAGTCGTTGAGGTCGGTGATCTCGGATGGCATGAGGTGTCCAGAGAGAATGGTGCTCTCGGTCATATGGATCGGCAATCCATACCGCGCGAAGCGGTCGACTGTGGACAGGATTTCGTCTTCTCCGCGGTAACCCTGGTGCATGTGCGTCTGCAGACCGATCGCGTCGATCCGGATCCCGGCTTCCAAAGCGCCCTCAATGAGACACTCGTAGGCCGACGATAGGTCGAAGTCGTTGATGAGGAGAGTCGCCGACGGATTGGCGCTGCGCGCCTCTTCAAAGGCCATTCGGATCATCTGGATGCGGCCGCGGTCATAGGCGAGACGGGTGATGCCGTTGTCTTCGCGGTCGAACACCGGCATGATGACGACCTCGTTGATGGCGTCCCAGGTGTCGATGAGCCCTGCAAAATCTGCCACGTCCCGCCGGATCCGCTGGCGTTGGACCTGTTCGATTTCGTCCAGGGGCAGACCGAGGAGCCAAGGGGCCGTGACCGTGTGCCAGACCAGTGGGTGGCCTTTGACCGTCACGCCCCGTTCGGCGAACCACTGGGCGGTCGTTCTAAGCCGCTGGGTGTCGGGGCGCCCGCGCTTCGGTTCGAAACGGCCCCAATAGAAAGGCAAGGTTGCCGTATTGAAGAGGTCGAGCCAGAGGCCGGACAGATGGGCGAGCTGGTCGATGTCCGCGCCGCCAAATGCCTCAATCTCTGCGGCCGAAAGGTCCTCAGACGCTTCGCCATTGGCGAGGGGGATAAAGTCGAAACCTATGTTGCCGAAGGCAAACTCATGGCGTGTCTGCTCAATCACGACGTCGGCGTCCCTCAGCGGACTTCCGTCGGCGGTCATGATGGCCAGGGACACGCGGCGCCGCCTATGCGACATGCTTGGATCGGCGGTTTGGGCGGGTGCACTCATGCTGTACTCCTTGACGGGTGTAGGGGCTTTTTTGACTGCGCGGGCCGGATACGCCGCCCGCCGCGGCGGAGTGGCCGGAAGCTTGTCAGTGGAGGATTTCCGAAAGAAATCGTCGCATGAGCCGATCATCATCCGGTCCGCCTGCCTCATGGCCGTTGTACGGCCAGACCTGGATTTTTTTCTCTCCGGCGTAGGCGTTGAAGGCGGCGAACACGGTGGACGGCGGGGTGATCAAGTCCATCAGCGCTACCGAAAAGTAAGCAGAGTGCCTCGCCCTGGCCGCGAAGTTGACGCCGTCGAAGTAACTGAGGGTCTCTTGGACGATGTCGATGTCCTGTCGGTGGGTTGAAAGGTAGTCGCCGACTTCTCGGAACGGGTAAGCGTCCGTGATCGTGGTCGCGCGGGGAAAGTCGCAGAGGAAAGGCACGTTCACGGCGACGGCGGACAGGTCCGGGACGAGTGCGCCAACGGCCAGTGCGATGGCCCCTCCCTGGCTCCCTCCGGTGACCGCGATGCGATCCGGATCGATGAAGGGTATGGTGCGTGCTGCATCGACGGCGCGCACACCGTCCGTCATGAGACGCCGGTAGTAATAGGTCTCCTTGTCTTTTATTCCCTTGGTCATGACCCCCGGTACTTGGGGGCCCGATGCACCCGCCGTGTCCGGAGTGTCCCCGATTGACCATCCGGATCCTTGGCCGCGGGTGTCCATCTGGAAGTGTGCGAAACCTGCAGAGGCCCAGAAAAGGTTTTCCCAGGGACGTCCCCGTCCCCCGCCGTACCCCATGTACTGGACGATGGCGGGCAGGGGCCCGGACGCGGACTTCGGGGTTCGCAGCCAGGCCTTGACCGGTTCGCCCCCGAAGCCCGGAAAGGTGACGTCGTAGACATCAAGGGTTTCCAGGCCTTCCGCTACAGCTTCGATCACGGTTTCCCCACCCGCCTGGCGGGATTCCTCCAGGGTCTGTTCCCAGAACGTATCGAAGTCGTCGTTGCATGTCTGGGAGCTCTTGTAACTCCGAAGCTCAGCTTCGGACAGATCGTTGTACATGGGCGTCCTTTCAGAGTGCGGCAAATCGGCGGTCGAGTGGAAGAAACTTCACCGGCGGCAGCCGCAAACCGGTCCTATGCCCTTGAGGAGGGGGCCGGGATATGGATCGTGGATAGGGCCAGGCGGCGGTCGGCGGCGGTCACGACATATTCAGGACCGCCGATCGAAAGACTTGCTGTGGTCTCGCGCTGCGCACAGGAAGAGCCGACCCAGAGATCGACGGCGCCGGGCTCGACAATCCGGTCGCCACTTGGACCCGTGAAGGCCAGTCGCATAGTCGGCACGTCGAACGTCACCAGTGCGCTCTCCCCCGGTTCCAGCGAAACCCGTGTGTAGGCAAGGAGCTGCGCCACCGGACGGGTGACACTGGCGTAGACATCGTGTGCGTAGAGCTGAACGAGGTCGGTGCCTGCGCGGTCACCCGTGTTCCGGACCGTAACCGTCGCATTGAAGGCTCCGCCGGCGGACACTGTATCCGGCACTTCGAGGCCGCTGTGCTCGAAGGTCGTATAGGTGAGGCCGTGGCCGAAGGGTAACACCGGGGTGCTGTCGGCGCTGGTCACGTCAGAGGGGCCGCCGAGAAGGGGGTGAAGGTAGGAGAACGGCTGTGCTCCCGCGGAGCGCGGGAGCGAGACCGGCAGATGTCCCGTCGGTGCGACACGTCCCGAGAGTACGGAGGCTATGGCAGGCCCGCCTTCCTCCCCCGGAAAAAACGCCTGCAATACGGCGGACGGAGTGCCCTGGCCCTCGATCGCCCAGCCGATCGCGTACGGACGGCCGGAAAGGACGACCATGATGGTAGGTGTGCCTGTCCGCACCACAGCCTCCACCAGTTCGCGCTGGACACCTGGGAGTTCCAGGCTCTCCACATCATTGCCCTCACCGACTGTGCCGCGGCCGAACAATCCAGCTCGGTCCCCAACAACGACGACGGCCACTTCAGCATCCGCGGCGAGGGCCGCTGCCGCGGGAATGCCGGCCCGGTCTTCGCCCTCAACCTCGCAGCCTTGAGCAGTGGCCACGGTAGCTTCGGGGAACTCGTCCCGTAACGCGTTCAGCACCGGGACGATAGAGAAGCCGAGGGGCACTCCCGGGTGGTGCGCCAGCACGTGGTTGGCAAACGAGTAGCAGCCCATCAACGCCTCCACGGCGGCGGCGTTGGGACCGAGCACGGCGATGCGTCGTGCCGTCCGGGCCAGGGGCAGGGTGCAGTCATTGGTCAGCAATACCAGCGACTCCTCTGCCAGGCGTCCTGCCAGCTCACGGTGCCGTGGGGTGTCAAGATCGATCTTGGCGGGCGGTGCGTCGAACGTTTCGTCGAGCAGGCCCAGCTCTTCTTTCTGGGCCAGGACCCGCAGCACGGCACGGTCCACTATCGCTTCGTCGGTCTGGCCGGCGCGGATGCGTTCGGCGAGCGGAGCGAGGAAGGAGTCGCCGGTCGGCAGTTCCACGTCGATGCCGGCCGTCAGTGCAAGTTCGGCGGCCTCGCCGCGGTCTGCCGCAATCCGGTGCATGGTATGCAGGAAGCTGACCGAGAAGTAGTCGGCCACAACCGTACCGTCGAAACCCCACTCGTCGCGCAGGACCCCGGTCAGATACTCGCGGTTCGCGGCGACGGGCACGCCGTCGATTTCCGCATAGGAATTCATCACCGAGCGCACGGCCCCGTCGCGCACGGCCATCTCGAATGGCTGGAGCAGCACATCCCGCACTTCGCGGGTTCCGGCATGTACGGGGGCATGGTTTCGGCCCGCCTGCGATGCCGAGTAACCAACGAAGTGCTTGAGCGTGGCGTGTACGCCCGCCGACTGCAGGCCCTGTACATAGGCGGTGCCGATTGTGCCGACGACATAGGGGTCTTCGGAGATGCACTCGTCCACGCGGCCCCAACGCGGGTCGCGGATGACATCCAGCACCGGGGCGAGGCCCTGATGGATGCCGAGCTCCCTCATCGAGGCGCCGATGGCGGCGCCCATGTCCCGGACAAGCTCCGGATCGAACGCAGCCCCCCAGGCGAGCGGGGTCGGGAACGTGGCGGCCTTCCAGGCGGCCAGCCCGGTCAGGCACTCTTCATGCACCAAGGCCGGGATGCCTAGCCGGGTCTGCTCGCGCAGCCGGCGCTGCTCGGACCACAGCCACTGAGCCCGCTCCAGCGGATCGACCGGACGGGTCCCATATACCCTGGTGAGATGGCCGATGCCCTCGGCCGTTGCTTCGGCGTAGGTGGGGACCGCGGCGAACTCGCCGTCAAGCGGGGCCACGTTCTCATCGCCCTTGTCTACCCAGTAGCCGACCAGTTGTGCCAGCTTTTCCGGAAGGGTCATCCGGGCATGCAGTCGGCTGACCCGTTCGGAGACGGCAGGGAAGGTCGGGTGGTTGCCAGGATTGCTCATGCTTCTATTCCTTAATGTGGCCGCCGTCAGCCTTTGACGGCGCCGGTGAGTCCCCCAACAATGCGCCGTTCGAAGAGGCTGAAGAACACCAGTGCGGGGATCATGGACAGGGACGTAAAGGCCAGGACCTGCGCGGTGTCCGTGGAGTATTGGGAGGAAAACGCCTGCACGCCCAGCGGGAGAGTGAAGGTGGCCTCCTTGTTCAGGATGAACAGGGGCAGCAGGTAGCTGTTCCAGCTGCCGATGAAGACCAGGATGCCGGTGGTGATCACGCCAGGAAGCGAGAGCCGCAGCACCATCCGGAAGAAGAAGCCGAGGCGGCTACAGCCGTCAATAAAGGCCGACTCCTGGATTTCGTCCGGAATGGCGCGCAGGAACGGCACCAGGATAATGATCGTGGTGGGGAGCGCAAACGCGATCTGCGGGAGGATGACGCCGGCCAGCGAGTTCATCAGGCCGAGGTTGCGCACCACAATATACAGCGGTGTGATGGCGACGGTAATGGGAAACATCAGCCCGGCCGCGAAAAGCGAGTAAAGCGCCGCGCGCCCCCGGAACTGATACCGGGCGAGGACGTAGCTGGCCATGAGGCCCAAACCGACTGCGCCGAGGGTGGTTACTGCCCCCACAATGGTCGAGTTCAGCACCTGCCGCCAGAAGACACTCCCGGTCATGACGGTGAGGTAGTTGCCTACGTTCCAGGGATTTGGAAGGCCAGCCGGGTCGGTCGTGATCTGCGCATTCGTACGGAACCCGCCAAAAATGATGTAGGCGATCGGCGCCAGCATGAGCGCGATGACCACAAGCGCCACGAAGTACACGGCGGGCGAGCCCCACGGCAGGCTTTGCTTGTCTGCCCGGCGGGGTCGCCGGGCGGCGATGGCGGCGGTCATCGCGCCTTCCTTTCTGTCAGTGCGCCAGCGGTGTCGCGGCGCAGCACGTAACGCTGGTACACCAGTGCGACGACGAGGGAGATGATGAAAATCACGACGGCGACAGCGTTGCCGTAGCCGTAGTTTCCGGCGTTTCGGCCGTTCGTAACCATGTAGCTGGCCATGGTGGACGTCCCGGCAGTGGACGCAACGTACTGGCCCCAGATGATGTAGACAAGGTCAAACAGCTGCAAGGCACCGATCACCGACAGGAACGCCCAGATACGCAGCGTCGGCCCGAGCAGCGGCAGCGTTATTCGCCGCTGGATCTGCCAGTAGGAAGCCCCGTCCAGCGCGGCAGCCTCATAAAGCTCCTCCGGGACGCCCTGCAATCCGGCAAGAAACAGGATTACCGCGAAGCCGATGTACTTCCATGTCAGGATGCCCATCAGGGTCCACATGGCCACGTTCGGGTCCGCCAGCCAATCGTGGGCCAGGGCGCCCAGCCCCAGGTTCCGCAGCCAGCCGTTGAGCGCGCCGTTGCTCTGGAGCATCAGGCTCCATCCCGTACCGACGACGACCTCTGAGATGACGTAGGGCACGAAGATCAGGACACGGATGACGGACTGACCGCGCATCCTCCGGTTCAGCAGCAGCGCCAACAGGATTGCTGCCGGCCCCTGGAGGACGAGCGAAGCCACCACGATAAAGGCGTTGTGGGACAGGGCCTGAAGGAATGCCGGGTCCTGCAGGATCACAATGTAGTTCTGCAGGCCCACGAAGTCGGTGGGCGGCCCGTATCCGTTCCAGCGGTAAAAACCGTAATATGCCGCCATCGCGACAGGCAGGATGACAAAGGCCAGGAAGAAGAGAATCGCCGGCCCTGCCAGGATTGCGATCTCCAACGGCACGGACCAGCCGATGCCGCGGCGGCGGCGCAGCCCCGATGGGAGCGACACGGCCGTGCCGCTCCCATCCCGCTGCGCGAGATCCGCTGTCGACGCGGAGTCGTTGGAGATTGTCTCGCGGGTGTTGCTCACGGATCTTCCTCTTAGCCCTTCTTGGCGGCGTCGTTCGCCGTCTGGATGAGCTTCTGCGGGTCGCCCTTGCCAGCCAGCATGTCGACGACGGCGACGTTGAGCGCATTGCCGACGTTCTGGCCGAGGACGGTGTCGAGCCACGGGGATACGTAGGGAGCCGCGTTGTATGACTTCAGGATTTCCTGCAGGTACGGCTCAGTCACAGACTTCTGCGCCTCGGTGTTCACAGGCGGGGCGTTGAAGGCCTTGTAGTAGGCAACCTGCTGTGGAGTGCTCGCAACGAAGTTGAGGAAGTCAGCGCATTCCTTGGGCGCATTGGCCGAGCACGAGTAGCCGTCAACACCGCCCATGATTGCAGCGGGGTCGCCTTTTCCACCGGGAACCGCGGGGAAGGGGTACCAGGAAAGGTCAGCCAGCGGCTTCTGGTCCGGAGTGAGCGAAGCAATGACGCCTGGATCCCAGGCGCCCATGAGTTCCATTGCAGCCTTGTGGTTGGCAACCAGTCCGGCAGAGCTGCCGGCACCCTGCTGCGCGGACGTGGTCAGGAATCCGTCGTTGAACGGCTTCTTGTCAGCAAAGTTCTGCAGATCCTGGGCCGCCTTCAGCCAGCAAGGGTCTGAGAAGTCTTTCGAGTCCGCCGACTTCTGCATGGTGGAGGCTTCGCACTCGCGCAGCGCGAACCAGTAGAACCAGTGCGCGGCCGGCCAAGCGTCCTTCGCGCCGAGCGCTACCGGGGCCACACCCGTCGCCTTCAATTTCTCGACGTCCTTTTCCAGGTCGCTGATCGTGGCGGGAGCCTCGGTGATGTTTGCCGCCTTGAAGAGGTCCTGGCTGTAGAAGAGGCCACCGGGGAGTACCGCGAGCGGCATGGCCCAGACCTTGTCCTGATAGGTTTCCGCTTTGAATGATCCTGCCGAAATTACCTTCTTCGTCTCGGGCGAGATCTTGTCGGTCAGGTCCATCAACTGTCCGGCCTGAACCATTGCCGTCATCTTGCCGCCGCCCCGCTGCAAGAAGATGTCAGGCGCGTCGCCGGAGTTAAGGGCAGTCTGCAGCTTGCCGTCCAGGTCCTCGTTCTGGACGGCCTGTACGTTGATGGTTACGTTCGGGTTTGCCTTCTCGAAGTCCGCGACCGCCGACTTCCAGAACTCCAGGCCCGGACCCGTCGTCGAGTTCTCCCAAAGTGTCATGGACACCTTGCCGTCCGAGGAGTTGCCGGAAGGACCGCTGCAGGCGCTCAGCGCCAGCGAACCCAAGGCCAGAACCGCGGCCCCTCTTAGGATCTTTGTGACTTTCATTCGTTTTTACCCGTTCTCCTCATTGAGCGCTGCCCATAAAGGCGCACTTGACGGCACAACCGCATCCCGCAAGGCACCCGTATCTGCAGTCAGATCCGGTCGATAAGTGTGAGCCGGAGCACTCCGGCCCCCTAAGATTTCCAAGCGAAGGAGGGTCCGTCAAACATTTTCGAAATCATTTTCCATGACGTAGGCTCGGTGCCCATGAGACGGCGTGCAAACATACGCGATGTGGCCAAGGCGGCTGGAGTGTCAGTTTCAGCTGTGTCCAAGGCCATTAACGGCCGATACGGCGTGTCGGTTGAAACGACCGAGCGCGTTCTTCAAGTCGCGCAGGCTCTGGGCTATGAGTCCAGCCTGGTGGCCAGCAGCATGCGCTCTCGCAAGACGGGCGTTATCGGGGTGCTGGTGGCGGACTTCGAGCCCTTCAGCGCGGAAGTTCTGAAGGGCGTCGCCGCCTCTCTCAGCGACTCCCGCTACGACCTCCTCGCGTACAGCGGCTCACGTCAAAAATCACCCGAGGGCTGGGAGCGCCGGTCGCTCAGCCGGTTGAGCGGCACTCTCATTGACGGCGCAATCATGGTGACGCCAACGGTCGTAAACGTCAGCGCGGATGTTCCGATCGTCGCTGTGGACCCGCACACCGGCCCGATGGACCTTCCAACCGTGGAGTCGGACAGCTTTGGCGGTGCCCGCAATGCAACCAGCTACCTGATCGACCTCGGCCACCGTCGTATCGGTTTCGTCTCCGGCCGCTCAGACCTCCGATCAGCCGCAGCGAGGGAGGCCGGCTACCGCCGCGGCCTCGACGAAGCAGGAATTCGTTTCAATCCGGCTCTGGTTGGCGTGGGCAACTACGACCAGGACTGGGCCCGCGAAGCCGCGCAGCGCCTGCTCACCAAGCCCGATCGTCCAACCGCGGTCTTTGCCGCGAACGACCTCTCAGCCATCATTGTCATTGAGGTGGCGCGTGAGCTTGGGCTGGAGGTGCCGCGCGACCTTTCCGTTGTTGGTTTCGACGACATTCCAGAAGCCTCGCAATACGCAGTACCGCTCACCACAGTGCGCCAGCCCATGGGCCACCTTGGCGCGGCTGCGGCCGATCTCGTTGTTGCGCTCATGAACGGGCAGACCCCTGAAGCGACCTACCTCAAAATGCCGACCAGGCTCATCTTGCGGGCCTCAACGGCCCCTCCGGCCGTGCCTGGCTAGTGGCTCCCCACTTAGGAGACCCGTTTCGAGCCTCTACCGGCGCTGGGCGGGCTCCTTATTTGCAGGCACCTCCCTACCGTGGCGCCTGGTGGTCGCGACGATCGACTCCCTTGCACTCATTCTTGCCGGGCTGTTGATCGACGCTGCACTGCGGGACCGCCCCACGCTAACTCTGCGGTGGCCGGCAGGCTTTCGATGAAGCGCTGCCTGCAGATTTTTTTGGATTACCCCTCGACACCGTTACTAAGTTTGCTTAGCATTAAGCTTCGATCAGTTGCTCTTCGCGTACAAATCGGCAGGCAGGCAATGCGACAGCCTGCGATCTGCAACCCTTGGCCTCCTCCAACCCTTCGGCTGGACTAACGGGCCACAATCTCATTTCCCCAACCTCTTCGCTGGCTCACTACACGTATTTGGGTGATGACCGCGCCGCCGTTCCGGGCCTCGGGCCTGCAACTTTCTGCGCCTACCTTCCCTGAAGCTACGTCTATCCGGGCACGATTTGGACGGGCAAGAAAGAAAAGAGCGGAACAGTGAAGGCAGTAGTTTACAAAGGACCCAACGACGTAAGCGTCGAGGAAATACCCGACGCCAAAATTGAGCACCCTGCCGACGTGGTCGTGCGGATAACATCCGCCAACATCTGCGGCTCGGACCTGCACATGTACGAAGGCCGCACCAGCTTTGAACCCGGGCGCTCCTTCGGGCACGAGAACCTGGGCGAGGTGGTGGAGACCGGCCCCGCGGTGAGCAAAGTAAAAGTGGGCGACCGTGTGGTGCTGCCGTTCAACATCGCCTGCGGTTTCTGCAAAAACTGCGAACGCGGCTTCACGAACTACTGCCTAACAATGCAGCCTGAACCAAAGCTCGCCGGCGCGGCCTACGGGTTCGCGGATATGGGACCGTACCAGGGCGGACAGGCCGAATACCTGCGTGTACCCTACGGGGACTTTAACTGCCTGCGTCTGGGCGAGGACTCGGTGGAGAAAGAACTCGACTATGTCATGGTCGCCGATATCTTCCCCACCGGCTGGCATGCCACGGAGATGGCCGGGGTCTACCCGGGAGACTCCGTGGTCATCTACGGTGCAGGGCCCGTCGGGCTAATGGCCGCCTACTCAGCCATTATCAAAGGCGCCGGAAAGGTCATGGTCGTGGACCGCCACAACGACCGCCTGAAGCTGGCGGAACAAATCGGCGCCATACCTGTGAATGATTCGGAAGTGGACCCTGTCGAATTCGTCAAGGACCAAACCATGGGCTTCGGGGCAGACCGGGGCTGCGAATGCGTTGGTTACCAGGCACACGACCCCGCCGGAAATGAACATCCCAACATGACCCTGAACCGGCTCGTGGACTCCGTCCGGTTCGTCGGCGGCATCGGCGTGGTAGGCGTCTTCCTGCCCCAAGACCCGGGGGGCCCCGACAAACTTGAGCAGCAGGGCCAGGTGGCCTTCGACTACGGAAACTACTGGTTCAAGGGACAAACAATGGGCTCAGGCCAGTGCCCCGTCAAGAAGTACAACAGGGCCTTGCGCGACCTCATCGCCGGTGGAAAGGCCAGCCCGTCCTTCATCGTCAGCCACGAACTGCCGCTGGATCAGGCCCCGGAGGGCTACAAGAACTTCGACAACCGTGAAGACGGCTGGACGAAAGTCGTTCTCCACCCAGCGGGAGCCTGAGAGCGCCCCGAGAGGACGAATGTCAATGTCGAAACGCGCGATTCACTGGAGGTGGTACTGATGCGAGCAATGGTTTACCGCGGCCCGTACAAGGTACGGGTTGAAGAGAAAGACATTCCGAAGATTGAACACCCGAACGATGCGATAGTGCGGGTCAGTAAGGGCGCCATATGCGGGTCCGACCTGCACCTGTATCACGGCATGATGCCCGATACACGGGTTGGGATGACGTTCGGACACGAGTTCGTGGGCACGGTCCATGAAGTGGGCGCCTCAGTGCAGAACGTGGCGGTGGGCGACCGCGTGATGGTGCCGTTCAACGTCTATTGCGGCTCCTGCTACTTCTGCTCCCGCGGCCTCTACTCCAACTGCCACAACGTCAACCCCAATGCGACGGCGGTGGGCGGCATCTACGGTTACTCCCACACGTGCGGAGGGTACGACGGCGGCCAGGCAGAATTCGTGCGTGTTCCCTTCGCGGACGTGGGGCCGTCGAAAATTCCGGAATGGATGGACGAAGAGGACGCGGTCCTCCTCACTGACGCCTGCCCCACGGGCTACTTTGGTGCCCAGCTGGCAGACATCGTGGAGGGCGACACCGTGGTGGTGTTCGGTGCAGGCCCCGTGGGACTGTTCGCAGCCAAGTCCTCCTGGCTGATGGGTGCAGGACGGGTCATCGTGATCGACCACCTGGAGTACCGGCTGGAGAAGGCCCGCAGCTTCGCGCATGCCGAGACGTACAACTTTGTGGAGTACGACGACATTGTGGTGCACCTGAAGAAGGAGACCGACTACCTCGGCGCCGACGTCGTCATTGACGCCGTCGGCGCCGAAGCGGACGGAAACTTCCTCCAGCACGTCACAAGCAGCAAGCTGAAGCTGCAGGGCGGCTCCCCCATCGCCCTCAACTGGGCCATCGACTCAGTCCGCAAAGGCGGGACGGTATCCGTCGTGGGCGCCTACGGGCCCATCTTCAGCGCGGTGAAATTCGGTGACGCCATGAACAAGGGCCTGACACTCCGCATGAACCAATGCCCGGTCAAACGGCAGTGGCCGCGCCTCTTCGAGCACATCCGGAACGGGTACCTGAAACCCAGCGAACTCGTCACCCATCGCATCCCGCTGGAGCACATCGCAGAGGGCTACCACATCTTCTCCGCCAAACTGGACAACATCATCAAGCCGCTCGTTGTCGCCGACGCGTCCTGAAAGGGAAGGCCATAATGACTGAAACACCTAGTGCGTACATTGCCGAAAAGCGCAAGCCGATGGAATCGGCGGACTCGCTGCGGGCCCGGATTCCGGGATGGGGCGCTGACCTCGACCCGGCCGACAGGCCGTCCTACCCCCGCGAACAACCAGGCATCGAAACAGGCGCGCATTGGGACTTCCCCGAACGCCAGCCCGAGAAATGGCCCAGGGAACGGTCCGTCGAGCACGCCTTCCTGACACCGGTTTTCGGGACCTCCACCCCTCCTGCCGGGGTGTCGGGCGCCATCCGGAAATATGCGTATAAGTACAGCGAGGGCCGGGCCGCTCACTGGCTGTTGCTGGTCGCGGCCGACCGGGTAGACGCGTGGGAACACCACGTGAAGTCCCTCGCCACCCTCCGTCCCGACAACCCGATCACCGAAACCGGGGTGCTCAGCGAGTTCTCCCGCCAGGGTGTCCGCTCGCGGTTCGGTCAAAAACGAGCCGACGTCACCCACCAGTGGATGGACCCGATCATCGTGGGCGGCCCCTGGCTGCTGGCGGCCGGAGGACTCGTCGCGACCTTCAAGGCCCTGCGAAGGCATCGTGGAGCCTAACATCCTTCCGCAGGACTGGACGGCATCCGGGTCCGGGGCCAGGGCGGAGGCACGACAGCCCTTCGACGAGCAGCAATGAACGGTCGGATCCTGTCAGCCCGCCGTGCTCTCGTCTGCGTCGCCGTCGGAGCGGTGGCCGGCATCGTTGCAGCGGTGGCCGTATCACCTGCCCTGGCGCCCCTGGTTGGGTGGTGCACCGCTGGCATCATCGCTCTGGTATGGGTATGGCGGATCTGCTGGCGACAGGACCCGGCGGGGACTGAACGCGTCGCGCGCGAGGAGTCCGCCTCCCGTGTGACCGACAATGCGATTATCACCGCTTGTATCGCCAGCATCGCCGCCGTGGTGGTGGCATTGGTCCAGTCGAGCAACCGGGACGCGGATGCGACCTCGGTGGCGTTGGTCATCCTGGGCGTCCTCGGGACTATTGTTGCCTGGGCGCTCGTCAACACGGTCTATGCCTTAAAGTACGCCCGAATGCACTACGTGGATCACCCGAACGACGGGTTCGACATCAAGCATGAGGCGCAACCAACCTACAGCGATTTCGCCTACTTCGCCTTCACTGTTGGAATGTCCTACGCTGCGCCTGAGGTCGAGCCAAGCAACAGTGAGCTCCGGCGCAAAGCTCTTCTGCACGCTCTCCTGTCGTATTTCTTCGGCACAGTCCTGATCGCGGTCTCCATCAACCTGGTCACCAACCTCGGCCAAGGATGATATGACCCGGCAACCGTGACGTTCCGCGCCCGGGCAATGTGATGCCCGGTGCCGGCTATGCCACACATTTCGGCCCATTTGCGGGTCTTAGCTGTCGGAGCGCCCGCCTGCGCATAGTCGCCACAAACCCCGGATCCGATTAGCCAAGGACTGGAGCCCGCCCCCACACACTTGAAGAGGCCCTACAGTGACCATGCCACAGCCCGCAAACCAACCGTCAGAGCAACGCGACCGCAAGTTTTTTGTCCACACGGCAAAGCAGGACCGCCTCTGACGACGGAATCTGTCGTGCCCGAGGTGAACACGCATACATTCCGGGCACTTAGAAACACTGGGAACCTGTGGAAAAGATCTGGGGAACGTGGCAATCCACGGGCTTTCCGGCACATCCGCAAGCAAGAATGTTGACGTCGCCAACACTTACTCATTTCCCACATTCTTCCTACACTTCTCTCGCCTTCGTCTCTCGGGGCCCAATGCGGCTACCGCAGCCGCAGGTACCGCTGGGGTAGATGAAGCCCTCTCGCACCATTAGCAGCGTCGAGGACAACGCAGCGGTTGGCCCCACAACGCCCAGATGTGGGCAGCTGCTCCCTGGCCGGCCGCAACCAGCCCGGCTATCACCCGAAAACAGACCGGATGAGGCCAAATGTGGGCTGGAGGATTATGACGTCAGCTGCCTTGTTCGCGTCGCCTCTTGAGGAGCAACGGGTCACGAGGCACAATGACCCGCACAGTGCTGAGTTGGAGCAGCGGCGTCGTTAGCAGTAAGTCGATCCGGAGTGGGAGAACGCATGGCCGGCCGCGTGGAGATTGATGGACACCCTACATGGGTAGATGACCGCGGCGGCGGTGGCGCTCCACTTCTCCTCCTGCACGGCGGCCTTAGCAACAGCGATGCCCTTCTTGACACTATTGGAACAGGTCTCGCAGAACACTTCCGTATCGTCGCCTTTGACCGTCGCGGCCACGGATATACCGCCGACACCGACGGCGAATTCCATTACGGCGACATGGCGCGGGAGACGGTCAGCGTCCTTGAGAATGTGGTCGCCGGCCCCGCCCATCTCGTCGGCTGGAGCGACGGCGGCATCATTGCCCTCCTCGGATCCGCCAGCGGGAACGCCTGCCTCTTCGATCACGGTCATCAAACGGCTGGCTATGCCGCTGCCGTCCGAGGTCTTCGCGTGCCGCTCCACGCCGGCACATCGCGGAGGGTCAAGGCCAGGAGGATCCAAGCGGCCCCGAAGGCGGCAGACGCTGCTACTCCGAAGGCGAGAGGGATGAGTTCGAAGGCGAACATCAACGGGCGAAGTAGCAAAGTAAAAACGCCCATGAGGCCGAGAAATATCAATGATGGCCCCAGTGATCGCTTTCCACCGTCGGCGCTTCCGGGATCACGAACAATGATCGCCCCAGCGAGAAGCATCGAAAAACCAAGGAGGGGAGTGCCAAGGGCGAGTCCCAATGTCTTCAGGGGATCAAAGAGTATGGCTTGTCCCACCACTGCTATCAGGCCGAAAAGGGCTGCCATCACGGCAAGCAACTGGGCGGCCCGTTTCATCCGGCTTTTCTGCTTTCGAAGTGCACGGATAAATGACAAAGCAGCCCAGAGCGTCAGTAGCAGGGCCAGGACTCCGGGTAGGTTATAGAGCACAAAAAGTTCGTTGCTCAGAATTGGTGAGTAGCCGAGGTCTTCCCTCCAAACCACGTCGGGACCTTGCGGGGCCATAAATCGGAAGTACCCGTAGACCATCCAGAGGATTCCCCCAGCCACCATGGCCCAGAGCACCATTGGTCCATGCCCGAAAATTAGGGCCATTCGACTTGCAGCTGAAGCGTGCACTGTCGCCTCCGTCATTGGATGGTTTCTGTGAAGTGACTCCCAGAAAGATCATTGTCCGCCCTATTGTGACGGTTACGGACCTCAGCCGTGTGCGGTCGCTCTGTCAGCGACGTTCCAGGGAAGGGTCAGGACCTGCGCTCCAATGGTGGCTCCCGGTACAGCACTCCCGACGATTCGGTTGGCACTACTGTCGTGAGCCGACCTGTCTACTAAGAGTGACGCGTTGTCCTTGGCGAACTGGTCTAATGGAGGTGCGGGTCATCCTCCGCCCACGCCCCACGCGCTGAAGTTTCCGCCACCTCTGGTGCGTTCGTCATCATCTTTACCGCACCGACGGCAGCGCTCATAGACCACCCGTCGTCGGATGTTCGAGATGCCATACGTTGCGGCCAAAACACGTCGATGAACTGGCTATGCGCCGGGGCCGATGCGGTGGCTCCTTTCCAGAGCGTTTTAGGGCACTGGCCGCCGCCTCGGACCTGTTGCCTCACGTCAATGGGTCCGGGAAGACTACTTGTTGCCTCACTGGAAAAGGTCCGTTTCGGGTACGAGTTGAACAAGGTGTTGATCTTGTAGCCGCGGGGAGCAGCTTTGGCCTGGCTAAGTGCTTCGAGCTGTCCGGTCAGGGCAAGGACTTGCCGGGACAGTGCCGCCGGTTTGAGTCGTTTGAACTGGGCATTCATGCTGATGACGGGTTGCTTCCGGACGTCCGGATGCCGGGCAGCGCGCTGGTGCGGGGTGAGGGCGGCATCGTGTTTCTTGACCACTTTGGCCCCATAACGTTCCTTCGAAAGCAGCTTGTGCTGGGGCAGCAGGTAGTTCGTGAAGAGCGCATCGACTTCCCACAGCAGTGCTCCTTGTCATCGGTGCGGCATTTGCCTTGATCGGCCTGACCGCCTCCGTCGTACTCCATCTCCGCCGCAAACGGAACGGCTCAACGTTGGTCGCCTCGGCCACTGGAAGAACATGGCGCAGCCGCCATCACCAAAACCGCGCCTTTGCACGCCCCCCAAGAGTAAGCCTCCGACGGGCACGAGGCACTGGACCAAGGGCCAGAGTATAGCTGCGGCCCAGGTGTCCTCTTCATCGGTTCCCCATCACATGGCGTGCCTGGTCTGAAGCCGCAAACTGCTGGTGCGTTGGTCTTAGCTGCCTGTCTTCCCTGTGCTGTCTACACGTGCTTCTTTCTGGAAGATGAGCTCCCAGCGTTCGCGGCCGCGCCCGGTTTGCCTCCAGCCGTCACTTTCAATCTCCTGTACAAGTTCCTGTAGGCTGCGCCTCATCCCGGGAGCCCAATCATCCTCCGGGGGCATGGGGCTGACTGGCCGGGGAGCTGTAAATGTGGAGCTTGTGTAGCGTTTTTCACCGTTAACCGCACCAACGAATCTGAGTTGCGTGCTGCCGTATTGTGAGAAAAGTGTGCTCAGCAGGCTCGCCCACCAGGAGGTACCGCCGAGCTCTTCCAGCCCAACTCGAAGCGTGGCAGTTTCAGGGTTGCTCAACGTAGGCCTTCCTTTTTATGAGTTATGCAGCCGATGGCTATGCTCCATCGGGAGATTCGTCCGCCTCTTCCGGCTACCAAATATGTACTTCCGCTCATGTGGCCGAAGTACGCGGTGAAGGCTATTTCATGGTAGGGATGCGTAAAGGGTCAGAGTTAGGGGCTAAAGGCCCCAGTGGGATCAACGAGAATTTGACTACCGGGGATTCCAGGATAGGCAAGCCCAGGCCTTCGGCCTTAGCGGAACAACGCTCCGGTGATCCTGGCGTGGAAGAATTCCCCGTCGCCCTGGTTGGGGGTTCCCCACCACCATCCCGCACGCAGGACTGACGGCAGAGTGATTCCTGAGAATTCCTTTTCTTCCATAATTGCCACGCCGAAGGGGTACCGGCCAGGTTTTTCCCCACCGGGGTTGCCCCAACGCATCATCCAAACTTCGGCCAGTTGCCCCTGCGCCGTTAACCGCAAGTTGACCTTTTCCTCTGCGCCGTTAATGACCCTACTCATGGTGACTACGTCCTTGTCGGAGCCGGGTGACCAGCCAGCTGTTTGAAAGGCAGTGGGCAGGAGCACGCTTTCGGCTGCCAGCCTGCCGGCGGCGCTGCGGGCGACGTCGGCGCCGCTGGCTGAGAGGACGGGAATAATGTTCAGCAGTTTCCACCGCATCTGCCCCTGGCCCGCGCTGAAGCGGTCGAAACCGGTGATAGGCAGGCCGAACAGCCGTGATCGCGCAGCCCAAATGAAGCCCTCACCGGGTGAGAGGATCTGCCGGGCGCGGAAAGGCTGCCATTGCATCCCGAGCTTGATGTCCCCCCGCATGTCCAGTTCCACGCTGCGCCACAGCGGAGTCCCGCTGGTGATGGAGTGCTCAAGCCACCGCCGGGCCGGTTCCGGCAGCCCTTTCGTCATTGATGGCTCATAACTGGCCATCACAGACCCCTTACCGGCCAGCTGTTGCCACAGGCCACTGACAGCCGAAGGCACTGCGATGCTCATCGGCTGACTCCCGCCGGTCGGCCGACATGCGCCGTGAAGAAATGAGCCGCCACGATCAGTGCCAGCAGCACGACGTCGACGATGAATCCGGCCAGAGCCATGTGCAGGTTCAGCGCGACCAAGGGGACAGAAACAGTGACCCCGGCCAAGGTGAGGCACCGCCAAAACGGCCGAGCCGCCAACAGAAGGACAGCCGAAGCCAAGAAAACACCTGCAGCTGCGAACCACAGTATTCCAGCTGCGGTTCCGGTCAGCGTGCCCGGTTCGGGCAGCGCACCCGTATACCGCAGGTCCCCGGGCTCCCCCATGCGGAGGAAAAGGACGAAACCCATCACATGGATCAGCCCATGCCCCATCAACACCAGAGCCACCAGTAAGCGGACCGGCAGCTTAGAGCGCGTCAGAAAATCCTGCGACTGTGAACGGCTAAGTGCCATGATGTCCCCCTTTGGCGATCCCCGAGTTTTTCCGTATCGTACAGCGGCGACTGCCGTGTCGATGGTCCTTTTTTGAGCCTTATGGCTCACGCGGACCGGGACCGGCGCGGAATGGCAGAGGGCCCAGACGGAACCTCAAAGCCGGCCCTTTGCTCAAGCAAAAGCTCCCCTGCCCGGAATCACTTCGAGCTAACCGCTGGCCCACCCTTGGCAGCAGTAGCACCTTGAGAACCCGCGCAATCGAAGCTTCAGTCCAGGCGCAAGCCTCCCAACCGCCCTGCCGCCTGCGTAGAGGAGTTCCGCTCAGCTCCGGGGGCGGACCGCCAGTCCGCCAGGGCTGCCGGGACTAGGAAGGCCAGGGCAGGGATGCTCCAGGCCCAAAAACCCCAGCCGAACAGCATCAGGGCAAGGTGAAAGGCTAAGACCCCGGCCCAGCCCGCCTTCGCCCGGGCGCCACCGCGGAGAAGCATGACGCCCAGGGCGGCCTCCCCTGCAGAAAGTGCCAGGCCCCAGGGGGCCGGGGCGGCCATGAAGATCCGGCCCCATGCCTCCCGGACAGGCGTGAAGAGTGCACCGTCGGCGAAGGGCGCATAGAACTCCGGCCCGGCCGCGACGATACCCATGTGGATTCCACCTGTGAACAGGAAGAACCCGCCGACGAACTGACGCCGCAGGCCTTTGCCTTTCGGGCCGGCAACCAGCCCATGAGGAGCAAGCTCCAGGGATAGCTTCGCCGCAACATTTTTCATGTGACCTGACCTTTCAAACCTGGCCGCTCCGGCTACCGGACTGCCCTTGTCCGTCCCTATTTTTTCCCGCATCGAACATCAGCGACAGGGACCTTGGTCATCACCGATGGGCCACAGCTTACGAGCCTACTTTCTTGCGTCCGGACCGAGAATGTCATGGATGATCCAAACGACGGATTGCCACGCGGTGCTACCACTTGCGTCCACCCTGTACAACCAGTGGGTGGCTGACCTCAGCCCGGGTATCGGCATGCTCTCGTCACCGCGGCTGAACACCATGGTGACCGCAGCGGTTCGATATCCAGCTGCAGCTGGGACTCCAGTCCCTAACAGCACCGGCTGGCCAGGTGACAACCGCGCAATGCGGACCGCAAGCGGAGAGCCGCCTGACCGGGGCTCTCGTCTCGTTGCTGAACCTCAGCAACTGCCCGACGCCTGCCGGGACACGGGACGGGTTGAGTACACCATCGACGTCGAGGAGAATTGCGGCTTTCACGGGCAGTGGACTGCGTACCTGATTCCAGGCAGGGGGTAGGCAGGGCGGGAGGTGGCCCACCCCCGATCCGGACCTGCTTGGGGCCACCTCCCGCCAGTTTTGGCAACTGAACCGGGACTGTGTTGTTCCGCGGGCATGCCCTGAAAAATCTGTGAATTCCAGGCAAATGCGTCCGCGGGTGGACGTGTGCGCGCTCACAAGAGGGGACTTTCAGCCCTATAGCGAGCTTCCCTGGGCTTGCCATCCTTGTAGAGGTGCCGGGCCGGGTCCTCACATTGCGAGGCCGGTGACCGGCGTTGGAACGCAAAGAAAAAGCGCTGTTCCGCTGCCAGGACAAAGATGCAGTCCTCACCGGCGGAGTGGCTGAAACTTGAAGGGATTGGCATGGCTGCTGAGATTCGCATGCTGCACACCGCGCCTGCATCAGAGACCGAAACCGCGTGTGAACGGGCGAGGGCAGTACACCCTTCCAATTTCAAACGGACAGCGTCACCGGAGGATGAACCGGGGATGACAGCCACAGAGCTCCCAACCAGGTTTGATCGCCTGCTTGGAGAGTTGCTGGGCCAGGGCGTGCCGGAGGATGAGGCGCGGACGGAAGTGGCGCGGATTGTGGCGCGGGAAGTGTGGGACGGCTTCGCCTCCCGGCTGCGCCGGCACCGCGCATCCGGGCAGCAGATGGACGCCAACGTCCTCGCTGTCGCTCTGGGTTCGATCCAGTGCATGGCTGTTCCATTGGCACACCACCGCGGTGATCTCGTTGCCGCCGGCAGTGCTGTGGGCAGGGCCCGCCGTCGGCTGCAGCACAACGGCGGGCTGATGGACCGGCTGCACACTCACACGAATCCGGCATTCAGGGAAGCGGACGCACTCCTCCAGGCGCTTGAGGAGTTCCTCGCGCACTCCCGATCCGTCGCAGCCTGATGTATCGGTGAGGAGAAGAGGTATATGCCAAGCATGGAGGAATACCGCGCAGTGCACGGTAAGGAACCGGCCAACCGCAAAGATACGGAGACTGAATTCGGGGATGGCGGTTGCAATGTCATCTCCCAGGTCACCGGCGGGATAATCGGACGCTGGGACTCGTGGGACACAGCCAGCCGCGCGCTGAGTGAACTTCAGAAACTTGGGTTCGGATACGAATACCGGCTGGAGGAATCGCATCAGTGGGCGCAGGAGACCGAATCCAAGAACCGTTGCCCTGTATGCCGCAATACCCGTGGCGTCCCGGCTCTTTCCAGTGCCGGCAGGGGTATTCTACGGCCCTGACACCGCCTACCCCGAAAACCCGAAGACCTCCTCTGGGCGCGATCTCCCAGGGGCCAATAGACCGGGCCCATGAAGCGGCACCGGCGCCGGACAGGTCTCCGGTCCGAAAGGGTCGGAACAGGACCGCGTGGACGTGGCCCAGATATTACGTAACGGGGGTGGGCCACCTCCACGCCCTTTAACGGCGGCTTCCAGCGAGAGCGATTGTTTGGTGCGCGTAGGGGCCTACCGGAAAAGTCCACTCGATGTTTTCATGCATTTCGTACTACCGGACGTGAAAAGCCTGCCGATCCCCCGTCGTCAGGCCTTTATCTTGTCCGGGCGCGGAACGTCAGGGGCGGCGCTGGCTGATTTTTGGACCCTTCGACCCTGACGGCGGTGCTCTGGGGTGCGGAAGGATTCGTTCCAAGCCCTTTCTGTTTGGACGCCCGGCACGATGAGGCAGCCGGAAAGGGCTTTGGGCAAAGAGAGCGCCGAATGATTGCACCAGCACTGCCGCATGAGATTGGGTCTCCCACCGGCTCGTCCAGGTGTTGGGGATCGGCATTGGTATTCTGGTGCTCTATTCCTAGAGGGCGCTGCCCAGCCACCCGTAGGTGCATGACTTTAGTCCCTGTTCCAGAGGCTGCACGTAGGGAAGAGTAAGACAGTGTGCCTTCAAGCCAGCCAGATGACGGCCTGCCCAGCCAGACACACCGCTCGTCCTAGCGCTCAAGGCCGAAATGTTCGATTCGGAGCCAACCTTTGTCAATACCAGCTGCATCTTCGATCACTCCCGTGAAAAGTGATCCTTTGCGCGTCTTTATCCTTGATGACCACGAACTGGTGCGTCAGGGCCTGAGGGACCTGCTCGAGCATGAAGGGTTCAATGTTGTAGGCGAAAGTGGGTCCGCTGTTGAGGCCTCACGACGGATTCCTGCGCTGCGCACAGACGTTGCAGTGCTGGACGGCCGGCTTCCCGATGGAACCGGGATGGAGGTCTGCCGGGACGTCCGCTCGGTCGATCCGAACGTCAAGTGCTTGATCCTGACAAGCTACGACGACGATCAAGCGCTGCGAGGGGCAGTGCTCGCCGGCGCAGCCGGCTATGTCCTCAAGCAGATCAACAACAATGACCTCGTCAAGAACATCCGCCGGGCCGCCGCGGGTGACTCACTCTTCGGTCCCAGTGTCGTCGAAGGGGTTGTCAACGGCATGACGGCTGAACCTATCGACCCGCGCTTCAGCCAGCTCACGGTGCAGGAACGGAAAGTCCTGGACTGCATCGGCCGGGGCATGACCAACCGGCAAATCGGGCAAGAGCTGTTCCTGGCCGAGAAAACCGTCAAAAACTACGTTTCCTCGCTGCTGGCCAAGCTCGGCTTCGAACGCCGCACCCAGGCTGCCGTTTTTGTCACCGAGGTATCCCGGGCCCAGACACCCCGGCACTGAGGATCAAGGGCCACAAGTTGTCAGGCGAGCGGGACTTTCCACAGGAGCCGGGTCCCGTTGCCGGGGGTGCTGTCGATGCGGCAGACTCCGCCCAGAGCATCGGCGCGGTGGCTCATGTTGGTCAGCCCACTGACCCTGGACGGGTTCTGAAAACCGGTCCCGTCATCCTCGACCAGCAGTTCGCAGTGCCCGTGCAACGCAGTGAGCGTGATCCTGAGGGTTTGCGCCCGCGAATGCCGGACCGCGTTGCTCACTGCTTCGGAGAGGACGGCAAGCAGGTGGTCCGCGGCCTTGCCTGCAATCAGGCTGTCGATGGGGCCGCTGAGCCTGACTTCCGGAGTAATGGGCGTGTCATACGTGCTGTCCTGAACCACCCGCATGACAGCAGCGGTCACCAGTTGCCGGCTTTCAGTATCTACCCGCAATGAGTAGATCGTGTTTCGAAGATCACTGATCGTCCCATCAAGGTCACCGGTGATTCCGTTGATCCGGTCATGGGCCGCGGTGTCGCTGGTGTACCGGCGCAAGCTCTGAATACCCATACCGGCAGCGAACAGCCGCTGAATCACCAGATCATGCAGGTCACGGGCAATCCTGTCGCGGTCCACGGCGAGCAAATGCTCCTCGCGGTACCTGTTCGAGCGGATAAGGTCCAAGGCCAGCCCGATCCTGGACGAGTAGACTACGCTCAGTTCCCGGTCCGATTGGGAGTAGCCGGGGCTTCCGGCCTGCCGGACGAGGATTAACAAGCCGTTCTGGGTGCCTTTCCCACCGAGGGCGGTGACGAGGGCAGGGCCCAGCTTTTCCGAGGCGTCGGGCCCGAAAACCTCGACGGGGTCCTTGACCGCCAGTGCCTGTCTCGTTTCGAGCACGTTGGCCAAGGCGGCTGTAGGCGGCAGGTCCATGCCCCCGGGAAGCGCCAGGACGCCCAGTGAGGCCCGCGGGGTGAAGCCCCCGTTCTCGTTAGGAACCGCGACTATGGCCAGGACCGACTCCGAGACCCGCATGGCACGCTCGGCAACCAGCTCAAGGTCATCCATCTCCCCCGGACCGTCCGCGGCGATCAACCGGTCAGTGACCTCCATGCCCGCCTCCAGCCACCGCTGCCGCCGGCGTGAATCTTCAAACAGGTGGGCATTCTGGATCGCGACACCGGCCGCCGCCGCGAGTGCGACCGCCATATCCTCGTCATCCTCGGTGAAGTCCTCCGCGCCCGCCTTCTCCGTCAGATACAGGTTCCCGAACACAGTGTCCCGAACCCGGACAGGCACACCTAGGAAAGAGGTCATGGGCGGATGGTTCTCCGGGAAACCCACAGCCTTGGGGTGCTCATTGAGATCATGCAGCCGCACCGGCTTCGGTTCGCGGATCAGATGGCCAAGCACACCTCGTCCGCCCGGCAGATCACCGATGCGCCCCGCTGTCTCATCGTCAATGCCGACGGTGACGAAATGGCTCAACCCATTCCGGTCATCACTAATAACACCCAGTGCCCCGTACTTGGCACCAACAAGGTCACACGCCGCGTATACCACCCGTTCGAGTACGGCCTGCAGACTTAGGTCCTCCGCAAGAGACACCACCGCAGCGAGCAGGCCCTGCATGTGGTCCTGGGCACGCGCGATTTCCCTGGCGCGGGCAATAAAGTCATCAACGCGCTCCTGGCTGCGCTGGCGCAGCGGCTCATCCCACATCGGCCGGGCCTTCCCGGAATGCAGGGGCAACGCTTGCGGCGGGCAGGATGCGCGCCGATACAGACGACGAAACTTTTGGATGCAGCAGGCGATTGGCGTGGCTCATCAGGCTCCAGGACAGTACGACTCCCGGCAGCGGGCTGCTTCACCCCGGAAAACCTTCAGCCCCCCCGACTGAATACTCGTATATATCATACCAAGTGAATCATTCCGGCCAAATGTATGATTTTGTGGCACGAGCTTTGAAGCTGTTCCCGGGAAACGGATGATACGTGTGGACTGCGTCACCCGTCACTGCCGCATTGTCTAAGGGCCCAAATAGGGTGGCGAGGTTCTTTCGACAGGTAGGAGTCGTGGATCTTGATGCGAAGCACGCTCGACACCAGCAACTTCCCTGCGGGAAGGTTGCCGAAAGCGGGCTATGCATTAAGTGTGCCCTCATCGAAAAGGGGCAGCCAGAACCCTGGGTTTCATATGAATACCAGGGCTACTCTGAAACCTTCCCGGTTCCTTGTCGGATCTCAGCCGGTTACGGAAGGGTGGCAGCCAACCATTGCAGGGCCAGTTCGGATGGACTGCCGGGCTCTGCGTGATGAATGACCAGCAGGTGCTCGTCGGTGCCCGCAAATGCCAGCTTCTCGTGGAAGAGCTCAATGTCTCCCACCAGTGCATGGTGCAGATGACGTTTCCCGGCGACCATGTTGCTCCCGCTTCCCAGGCCATGAACAGGTGTAGGCCCCCCGGGGCCGGCCGACAAAACCGGAACGAGGAACCGCATAACCCCACTTCAGCACGCGAGAACCCACTCGTCAGGGTACAGAGCCCGCCAGCCCACACACCTGAACAGGCCACGATGGGCAACGCCGGTGAGGCAATTGTCGATTCCGGTCGCCGTGCAGTCTGGGGCCGGAATGGGCGGTGGCGAGCCCACGTGCGGGTTCATAATCATGGAGGCTGGTTCCCTCGACGCGCTCCAGCCCGATCTCCAGGCGCCACCGCACGCGGAATCCGTCGCCATGACGGAGGTGCTGGTGCTTCCTCTCAGCGAGGTTGTGACGCCCGGGCGAGGCAGCGCTGCTGATCCTGGCGCCTGCCAAGCTCTGCGAATCCGAGGGCGGCCTCCCGGAACAGTGCGGTGGCCTGCTCGTGTTGTCCTTCTGCTTGACGAAGTACGCCCCGCGCTTCCCAAAGGGCCGCATGCCACGGTCCTCCGGGCCACATCCCGGCCAGCTGCTCCGCAGCAGCGAGCCGGCGACGCGCGGCGTCGAGCCTCCCCGCCAAGGCGTAGTTCATCGCGGCAACGACTCGATAGCCGATCGAGCATGGAGGGCAGACGCTTTCGCGGGTCAATGCCGCGTCGGCCCGTTCGATGATCTGAACCGCCTGCGAGGGTGACTTGGCTGCTTCGACGATCACCGCGTACAGGCGGACGACAAGATGCGGTTCGAGCCAGGTCGATCCCGCGACGCCCAATGCCCGCGTCGCGGCCCTGGCAGCTTGAGCGGGTCGGCCTTCCGCCAGATCGACCTCTGCCAGGCGCTGCCACGCCATAACCTCCCCGGCCCGGGATCCGGCTTGGCGATTCAGTTCGAGCGCGGCTTGCAGGAGCCTGCGTGCGTCGTGGAGCTCTCCCGAAAACAGAGCAGCCTCACCGAGCAAGAGATCTGTGAGCGCCTGTCCGTGGACCGAACCCGCTTGCTCGGCTACATGACGCAGCCGCTCTGCGCGCTGCGCGACGATCTGGTGACCCGCCGGTCCACACAGGCAAAACTCCGCGAGGCATAGTTGCGCGTCGAACATGTAGCCAGACCAGACGGAGCCATGCCTCGTGAACTCCGCGAATTCCTCCTCGAACACTTCCGGCCAGCGATCCTGCATGTTCGCCGCGATGGCGAGCACCGCCGTCGCCTCCCCAATCTCACGCCCGAGGCTCGCCGTGATAGCCAATTCGCGCGCACGGCGGGCATCAGCCATCGCGTCGGCCAGCTCGCCGGAGTTGAGGGAGATGAGGGCGCGGGCCAGCACGGCTCGAGCGCGGTTCTCCGCGCGACGGGTATCCTCAGCGATAGCTTCCTCATAGACCGCGAGGGTCTCTGCCGTCGGGCCGACGCCGAGATCGGCGCGCAGGTGCCGGCAGAGTTGCTGGAACTGGCGGATCGCTCCCTGCCGGTCGCCGGCCTCAAGCGCTCGGACCATTATGGTGCGGTGTGCGTCTTCGTCCGCTGGCTCCTCCTTGAGGACCTCCTCCCACCTCCCCGCCGCTTTCAGGAGCCGCAGGTGAAGGGTCCGGAGCCGCTCACGTGGGACCTCGGACCACACCGCGAACCGGTCGTCGGGAAGAAGGTCGCCACCATACAGGTCAAGCGCCTCGGACACCCCTGCAGATGATGCGAGGGCGGCTCGTCCCGCCGCTTCGAATCGTTCCGCATCGATGGCGACGACGGCGTCCGGCAGCAGCACGAGCAGCTCGCCATGCGCCTGCACGGCATCCGGCGAGCCGAGAGCGGCTCGGGCGAAATGCATCGCCTTGCGAAGGTTCGAGGCGGCTGCCTGCGCGCCGAGGTCAGGCCAGAGGAGATCGGACAGCACGTCCCGGTGAAGTCGAAGGCCGTCCGCAAGGGCGAGGATCTTGACAAGCCCTGCGGCCTTTGAATGTTTCCACGCTTCGTCCGGGACGGCCCTCCCGTCGACAACGACCCGGAATCCGCCCAGCATGACGATAGCGCACTCGGTCACGCGTTGAGATTAACCGGGGAACGGTCGGGGAACAAGGGCCTCTTACCGTGAGAAATACAAGAAACACGGGAGGTGAATCAAGATGCCAGACGCGTACGCCTCAGGAAGGTGGCATGTGCTGCCCGGCCGGGAAGGCGAGTTCATTGAGTGTTGGCGGGAATTCTTGGAGTGGACGCACCAGTATCATCCGGCAATGACTGACGCGAGCCTGCTCCAGGGGATCGAGACATCCACTGAATTCGTCTCATTCTCCGAATGGACAGGCACCGACTCGCGAGACCAGTGGAAGCGCGACCCGGAATTCGCTCGGAGGATGTCGGCGTGCCGGGGGCTCTGTGAACGAATGGCAGGCAGTGACTACGAACGTGTAGTCCACATAGTGTGAGATGGAGGCCAGAGATGACTCTGCAATTGGGCGATATCGCCCCGAATTTTTCGGCCAAGACGACGGCGGGAACCTCCGCTTCCATGATTGGCTCGGTAATTCTTGGGGAGTCTTGTTCTCCCACCCCAAGGACTTCACGCCGGTTTGCACGACGGAACTGGGCTATCTGGCCACCATCAAACCCGACTTCGATCGACGCAGCGTCAAGATCATCGGGCTGTCAGTGGATTCGACAGCCGATCACGAGAAATGGGCTGCCGACATCGAGGAGACGCAGGGTGCCCGCCCAAATTACCCTGTCATTGGCGATGATGATTTCACTGTCGCGAAACTCTACGGAATGCTTCCGGCCGCAACGTCGGGCGACGCCAAGAGTCGGAAGCCGGTGGACAACCAGACCGTAAGGAATGTCTTCGTGATCGGGCCGGATAAGAAGATCAAACTGATCCTCGTTTACCCCATGACCACCGGACGCAATTTCGACGAGGTGCTGCGGGTTATCGATTCGCTTCAGCTAACGGCGAAGCACCGGGTGGCAACGCCGGTCAACTGGAAGCAGGGGAACGACGTCATCATCGCCGGCTCCGTCCCCGATGACGAAGCCCGCGAGATCTTCGGCGAGTGGAAGGAGTCAAAGCCGTACCTTCGGATCGTCCCGCAGCCCGTGGGATGAGCCGTGCCGTCGGTCTTCAACCGCGTGCGCCACAAGGCTGCGAACGCCACGGTAAGGGAGCGGCTCGAGGACACACGCACGATGAGTTGAACCTGTTGAATCGCCTCGTCCAGGACGAAGTTGATCCGGCGCCCTTGAACCCGTCAAGAGGCCGCGGCGGGCCGTATCGGTTCCATAACGCCGCCGGACGGTACACCTCACACCTCTCCTGCGAGTTCCCTC
>NZ_VDEV01000041.1:0-1415 GCF_006151685.1 Arthrobacter sp. BB-1 | reverse complement strand
CCTGTTGCCTCATTGCAATACCTCCGGGAAGCGTAATACGTTGCCTCAATTGAAATCCTCCGCTTTCGCGTGATCGTTGCCTCAGTTCAAGAGCTTCGGATGTCTACGGGTTCCAGGCCCGGTTTACGGGTCTGATGGGAGCTGGTTTCTTGGCCAGGGCGAGGGTTTCCAGTTCGGCTGTCAGGGCCAGGATCTGGCGGGAGAGAGCTCCGGGTTTGATGCGTTTGAAGGCTGCGTTCATTCGTATGACCGGGCTTTTGCGCATCCGTGGATGGCGCACGGCTCGTTGGTGGGGCGTGGCCGGCGCGTCGTGTTTCTTGGTGACTTTCGCGCCGTGGCGTTGCTTTGACACGAGCTTTTGCTGGGGCAGCAGGTAGTTGGTGAACACCCGGTCCAGTTCCCAGATCTCGTTGAGTTTCTCGAGCTCCGAGGGTGTGTCGTAGCGCAGGTAGCCGACCAGTTCACGGACCCGCGCCCAGTTCTTTTGCTCGACGTGGGCGCCGTCATTTTTGTTGCCCGGCCGGGAGCGGGTGAAGGTGATCTGCCGGGCGTGGCAGTAGGCCAGCAGGTGATCGTTGATGAACTCCGAGCCGTTGTCCGAGTCAATCCCGAGGATGGGAAACGGGAAGACGGCGGTGACGTGTTCGAGGGCTTCGAAGACCCATTTGGCGGCCTTGTTCCGCACGGACCTGTTGACCGTCCATCCGGTGCAAATGTCAGTGACGGTGAGCGTGAAGCAGAACTCTCCGAAGCTGCTGCCGCCCTCGTGGCCGACGAGGTCAATCTCGACAAAGCCGGGCACTGCGTCGTCCCAGTCCGCCCAGGTCCGGACCGGGATCTGGGACTTGAGCAGTGTGCCCGGCTTTGTGTGGGACCGTCCCCGCAGGGTCAGCTTGGCCCGTTCACCGGCGAGTTTCCGGTCGATCGTTGCCGCGCTCATCCGCATCAGCAACGCTGCTTGTTCGTCAGTGACCTCGAGTTCACCATCACGGCGCAGCAACGGCACCAGCACCGGCAGCATCGGGGCCAGCAGCCTGCCGGCAGGAGCCCGGAGTACCGCCCAGCACTTGACGAGCGCCGGCAGCAGATCAGGCCCGTACACCGGGGTCCTGCCCGGCCGCGGTCTGACGACTTTCAATTCCAGCGCATCCCGCAACGCGGCCCGGGCATAGTCGCGGTGCCAGCCGGTCAACTCGACCAGTTCGTCCAGGATCCGGGACTTTCCTGCACGATCAGCACCCCGATAAGCGAGGGCCTTCTTCTTCGTCACAGCTTGCCGCTGGGCCATCGTTAGCTCCATGAAAACGGGCATAGCCCGCGGCCATCGCCGCACCCGAACACCACGCCGCCGAAGCGGAGGTTTTCAAATGAGGCAACGAATCCGGCTACGCGGAGGTTTTCAATGAGTCAACGCG
>NZ_VDEV01000040.1:0-3925 GCF_006151685.1 Arthrobacter sp. BB-1 | reverse complement strand
GATGTACGACGGCGGCCACCGGCCAAGGCGGGGTGGAGCAAGTCCGGGACTTTCTGCCCTATGGCTGGGCTGGAAGCGCTTGCCATCCTTGGAAAGGCGCCGTCCGGGTCCTTAGGTTGCGAGGCCGGAGCGGCTTTTCCATGCGGAACGCATACGTTCCGTGCTGGAGGAACTGAAAGCACGCCACCCCGGTGTCAGCGTGGACACCGGTGTGGCGGTCCTTTGAAAGGAGCGGCATGCCCGCTGACATTTTCACGCTCCATGCCGCCGTGACCTCGCGCCCGGAAGACCGGCTCGAGTGCTTGTATGGGCAGCTCACGGACAAAGGCCTTCCGGACGCCGAAGCGCGCACGGAAGTGGCGCGGATTGCAGCAAGGGAAGTCTGGGACGCATTTGCCGTACAGCTGCGGCATCACCGTGCCGCTGGACACCAGATGGATGCCAGTGTCCTCGCCGTCGCCCTGGGCTCGCTCCAGGGCCTGACCCTCCCCCTGCTCCGGCACTCCGGCAACGTGGCCTATGCCAGCCGCGCCGTGGGCACGGCCCGCCGCCGCCTCCAGTACAACGGCGGCCTTCTGCACCGCCTCCACCCGCATAACAACCCGGCCTTCAACGACGCGGACGCGGCCCTCGAAGCACTGGAGGCCTTCCTCGCACAGTCCCGGCCGAACGCCGCCTGACCGGAGCCGAACGCCGCCTGACCGGAGCCGAAAAGCAGCATAAACGGACCGCATTCTGCCGTGGTGTGCTCCTCATCACGCGGGTAACGGGCAGGTCCGGACTTTTGGCCCTGATGGCAGGCGCCGGCGCGCTGGACGATGTAGTGAGGTTCCTTTCGAAGGGGCGGCTGCAGGGAAAGAGAGGCGGCCGGGGAGGGCATCGAGCCGATGGAAGCGTCTTTCATGGAAACACCAGCAACACCCACGGGCATGGATTGGTCTCCGGCCCAGCCTGTCCGGGTCTTCATCCTCAACGACCACGGCCTGGTCCGGCAGGGGCTGAGGGACCTGCTTGAGCAGGAAGGATTCGAGATTGCGGGCGAAAGCGGGTCAGCCGCGGAAGCCGCCCGCCTCGTCCCCAGCCTGAAGCCGGACATCGTGCTGTTGAATGACCAGTTGCCGGACGGCACGGGCATAGAGGTATGCCGGTACCTCCGCCTGGCTGCACCCGGGGTGAAATGCCTGATGCTCACCAGCTGGGACAGGCAGCACGCTGTGCGGGCAGCGGTTCTCGCCGGCGCCTCCGGGTACGTGCTCAAGCAGATTGGAGACAACAGCGAGCTGTTCAACGGCATCCGCAGCGCCGCGTCGGGCGGTTCACTGATGGGACCGGGTGTCCGGGAACGGGTGGCCGAGAGCCTCTATGCAACTGCTTCGGCATCCTGGCTGGCGGCCATGACAATGCAGGAGCGGAACGTGCTCGGGTTCATGGCCCGGGGCCTGACCAACCAGCAGATCGGACAGGAGCTGGCGCTGCCCGAGGCGACGGTGGCCGCCTCCGTTTCCTCCGTGCTGGAGAAACTGGGCTTCCGGCGGCTCCGCGAGCTGGCTACGCCGTCGGCACCGTCCAGGTCACGCTCGTCCCCTCACCCGGAGCGCTCTCGATGACGCAGGTCCCGCCCAGGCGGGAGGCGCGCTTCCTCATATTGTCCAGGCCGCTGACCCGCTGCGGGTCCTTGAAGCCGCGCCCGTTGTCCCGGACGGTGAGCACCACTTCGTCCTCCTGCGCGGCGAGCAGGACATAGATGTCTTCCGACCCCGAGTGCCTGACCGCGTTACTGACGCTCTCGTGCAGCACCGGCAGCAGCTCTTCAGCCACCTCCGGTCCCACAGCGTCATCAACGGGGCCGGAGAGCTGGATGCGTGGAAGGAAGCCGGCAGCGCTGGCTGCCTCCTGGACGGCGCGCAGGACGCGGCCGCTGAGCAGCTCCTGGTCTGATCCCCGGGCCTGCAGTGAGTAGATGGTGTCGCGAAGCTGGCGGATGCAGCCGTCCAGTTCCTCCGTAACTCCCGCGATGCGCTCATTGCAGAAGGGATCCGAGGTGTACCGGCGCAGGCCCTGGATGTTCAATCCGGCCGCGAACAGCCGCTGGATGACCAGGTCATGCAGGTCCCTCGCGATCCGCTCCCGGTCGATGAACAGTGCGTGCTCTTCGCGCAGCTGGTTCGCCTTCAACAGGTCCAGCGTCAGGCCCACCCGGGAGGCGAACACCGTACTCGATTCGACGTCCACCTCCGTATAGCGTGTCCCGCCGGCGGCCCTGGCCAGGATCAACACACTGTCGAGGTGGCCGTCACTGTTGTTGCCAAGGGCGGATACCAGGACGGGACCAAGCTTTTCAGCCATCTCCGCGTCAAACACCTTGAGCGGATCGGCCAATGCCCTGGTTTCCCCCGTCGCCAGCACTTCAGCCAGCACCGACCCTGCCGGCATCTCCTGCCCGCCGGGCACCGACTGGACCCCCACCGATGTCCGGCACCGTATGCTCCCGTCCCCGGCCACCGACGCGATGAGCGCCAGCGCCGACCGTGAGGCGTGAAGTGCCCGCTCCGCGATCATGTCCAGGTTCTCGGTGTCCGACCGTGGGTGGGCCTTCAGGCTGTCGCTGACTTCCATGCCCGCTTCCAGCCACCGCTGGCGGCTGGTGCTGTCCTCAAACAATCTGGCGTTCTGGATGGCCACGCCCGCGGCAGCGGCCAACGCAACGGCGAGGTCCTCGTCTTCGGCCGTGAAATCGACGCCGTCGATCTTTTCCGTCAGGTACAGGTTCCCGAAGACTTCATCCCGTACCCGGACCGGAACGCCCAGGAACGTCTTCATCGGCGGGTGGTTGGCCGGGAAACCGGATGTTATGGGATGTTCGCCCAGGTCATGAAGGCGGAGCGGTTTGGGTTCGCGGATCAGTTGCCCCAGCACGCCATGCCCGGTGGGAAGGTCACCGATGAGCCGGGCGCCTTCGTCGTCTATGCCCACCGTGATGAAATGGCTGAGCTGCTGGTCATCGCCGATGACACCCAGGGCTCCGTACCTCGCGCCGACAAGTTCGCAGGCTGACTGCACCACCCGGTCCAGCACAGCTTCCAGGCTCAGGTCCTCGGTCAGGGAAACGACGGCGCCGAGCAGCCCCTCCACATGTTCCTGGGTGCGTACGAGTTCATCCGCCCGGTCTACGAACTCCCGCAGGAGTTCCCGGGTCCGCCGCCTGATTGGCTCCCGCCACATGAGAAAAACAACCCCAATAATTCAGAATGTCATCCACGGCGGGCTGCATCGCCCTGGATCCGGTAGTTCGACAGCCCCAGTGTCTCTCCTCATTATGCTAACAACTTGCGCCGCCACATGGCGCAACCGTTACGGCTTTTCGCGGCGCCCCTGCCGCACGCAGCCAGCGGGCCGCCGTCGTGATGTACGACGGCGGCCGCCCGCCAACGTGCCAGCCTCTCCTTACTGTCCGGGGGCCCGGTAGGACGGCGTCTTCTTGGCGGCCTCGTCGATGTCCTCCACCGTCAGGAGCGGCTTCAGGCGGACGTTGACGTTCCCCGTCGAATTGATCAGCAGCGACAGTGCTGCAGCGCTTGCATCATCCGGCGCCTCAAAAACGCCAAGGACGTCGTAGTAGCCAAAGGCGTAGTAGAAGCTCTCCAGCGAGCCTCCTACGGATTTCAGTGCCTCCGTCAGAGCATCGCGGCGCTTGGTGCCGCCCTCCTGCATCAGCCCCTTGATGCCCTGTCCAACGTACGTTGCTTCAAACAGATACTTCGGCATGGCCGTTTCCCTCCTGCTTTTCATTCCATCCGTCAGTCCACGGCGATTGGAGGGTGCCCCGCGCAGAAGCGGCCCAGCCCGGGCGCCTCATTCCGTGGAACGGGGTGAACTGCCCCGTTAACGCAGAAACTATTCCTCCGCCTGCGGGCCGTCAATATGC
>NZ_VDEV01000004.1:0-93001 GCF_006151685.1 Arthrobacter sp. BB-1 | reverse complement strand
CCCCCCCCCCCCCCCCCCCCCCCCCCCCCGCGGCACCCGGACGCAGCTGTCCCCCATGACCACGAGCCCGTCCAGCGTCAGCATCTCCGCCATATCCAGCCATGTGCGCTCCGGGGTGGTCACAGGAATCCCATCGACCGTGGTGACCTCGTCGCTGTAGAGCTTCATTCTGTGCACGATGACATGGGGCCTGTTGAGGTGGGCCGCGTCCTCGGGCCTGATGAGACTCCGGCGAACGCCGCGTCTGCAAGGGTGAAGGGGCGGGCGGGGAGTTCCTCCGGCAACGGGCGGGGCGTCTTCATCGGTCCATAAGACCAGACTCGGGCAAAGGTCGCAGAAGTTATCCACAACATCGATCGAGTGCTCCGTACTTGTCGTTCTCGCGCGTGAAAACGACAAGTACGCAGCTATCGATGGAGTCAGTCCTCGCTGTGGAGGTCCCGCTGGCGGGCGCTGAGCAGTTCAAACTCGGGCCGGGCGGCAACGAAACGTTCGACGGCGGCAAGCACCTCAATGAGGTGCGCGCGGTCCGCTGCCACGAGGCCGACGCCCAGCTGGGTGCGCCGGTACTGGCTGTGGTCCCCCACCTCGGCGACGGAGACATCGAAGCGGCGCTTGACTTCAGCGATGAGCGGCCTGATGACTGAGCGTTTTTCCTTAAGGCTCTGGACGTCGCCCAGGAGGATGTCGAATTCGATCCAGCCGATCCACATGGCTCCGGACCTTCCCTAGTCGATGGCGAGCTCGCCCATCTGGTCCCAGCCGTCGCCGTCGAGCTGGCGGCTGATGATCCTGGGAGTTTCGGCGAGCGCCTGGGGCATGTCCGCCATGGCCTGCTTGAAGTGGGCGCTGTTGACGTGGTCCCCGGCGGCGTCGTCCTTGAAGGCTTCCACCAGGACAAACTCGTTGGGGTCGTCCACGCTGCGGGACCAGTCGAACCACAGGTTGCCCGGCTCCTCCCGGGTGGCTTGGGTGAAGTCGGCCACCAGGCTGAGCCAGCGCTCGGACCATTCAGGCTTGACCTTGAACTTGACGACAATAAAAATCACGTGGGGATTCCTTCCGCGGCGAGGGTGCGTGCCCCTTCAATGTACCGGGACGTCACGTAGCGTTGTGCCGCGCGCGTGACAAGGCCGCCGGCGGCGTAGAACCAGTTGGCAGGTTTGCTGAACGCGCGGATCCGCACTAACACCTCCCCGCGAGCGTTGATTTCCACCTCGAAGGATTCCTCGCCCCTCGCCGGATGCCCGGGCAGCGTCCCATAGCCGAATCCTGCCGTCTGCGGCACCGCCTCGGAAGCGGGTTCCCGGACCCACACCACCTCGCACGGGGCGTTCAGCCGGAAGGGCCCAATGCCGAAGCCGCTCACCACCCTTGCCCCCGGTACCGCTACGGGGGAATCGGCCCGGACGCGCAGCCCTGCCCTTCGCTGCAGCTCCCACCCGAGGATGCCCTCCGCAACCCGCCGGTACACGGGCAGGCCAGTGCCTATCCGGACCTCCTTCAGCACGGCGGCGTACCCGGCAGGTGCGGTGCCCTGTTCCGTGTTTCCGATACCGGGATAGTTCAGTGCTCCTGGTGCCCCTCCCCTAGTGCCCACGTGCGCCGCCCAGGCGGGCCCAGCCCAGCTGCTCCCGCTGCTTCCTGTTGAGGCCTGCCACCACCAAGTCATAGGAGTCCTCCACCATGTCCCTGATCATGCCGTCCGGCAATGTCCCGTCCAGCTGCACACCGTTCCAGTGGGTCTTGTTCATGTGCCAGGCACCCGTGATTTCAGGGTGCGCGGCGCGGAGCTGGACTGCCAGGCCCGGCTCGCATTTGAGGTTCACGTATCCGTCCTTGGTGGTCATCGAGGAGAGCGCAAAGACCTTGCCTTCATTCCGGCCGCCGCCGGCAACCTGGGCGCGGACCTTGAAGACGGCGGTTTCAGGTCCAAAGGGATAATCCTCGTACGCGCCGGGGAAGGAGAGGCAGATTTTCCTCAGGGCATCGGGGTCCATGCTGGAAGCCTATAAAGCCGCCGCCTCCGGTGCTAGTCTGCGAAGATGTCACACGATCAGGGAGCCATACCTGTTCTGGACCTGGATACGGCGCGGCTGGCCGACGGGTCATTCAGCCCGGACTTCATTGAGCAGCTGCGGCACGCCACCCACAACGTGGGCTTCTTCCAGGTCACCGGCTATGGTGCGGCCACCGGGCAGGCCGAACACCTGCTGGACGTCATCAGGCGCTTCTTCGACTTGCCGCTGGAGGAGCGCATGAAGCTGGACAACCGGCTGTCACCGCATTTTCGCGGCTACACCCGGATGGGCACCGAGGTGACCCAGGGAAGGGCTGACGCCCGGGAACAGATCGACTACTCGCCCGAACGGGAGCCCGTTACCGATTATCCGGAGGACCAACCGTACTGGCTGCTGCAGGGCCCCAATCTCTGGCCTGACGATTCCTTTCCCGAGCTGCGGCCCGCCGCGATGGCATGGGCGGAGTTAATGTCCAAAGTGGGGATGGAACTTCTCAGGGCGATCGCCGTTTCCCTGCAGCTTCCGGAGGACTACTTTGACGAACCGTTCCAGGGGACGCCAGCCTGGATGGGTAAGCTGGTGCACTACGTGGGAGGAGTCGTGGAGGCCGCTGGTGACCAGGGCGTTGGCTCGCACGCCGACTACGGATTCGTCACCCTGCTGCTCCAGGACGGCGTGGGCGGATTGGAGGTCCTGCCGCCAGGGGCCAGCGACTGGGTTCCGGTGGAACCGATTCCGGGCGCGTTGGTGGTGAACCTGGGCGAGATGCTGGAGGTGGCCACGGAGGGCTACCTTGCGGCCACCATCCACCGCGTACAGGCTCCCCCGCCAGGCGTGGACAGGTATTCCGTTCCCTTTTTCTGGTCGCCGCGGCTTGATGCCGTGATCGATCCTGTGCCGCTGCCACCCGAGCTGAAGGCCGCCGCGAGGGGAATTACCGATGATCCGGCCAATCCCCTTCTTTCGTCATTCGGCCTGAACATGCTCAAGGGCAGGATGCGCGCGCACCCGGACGTCACTGAGCGGCACTATCCGGAGTTCGTGAAGCGCTGAAGCCACCCGCCAGTCAGAGGCTGAACTTCCACGCCTGCTGGGCCGGGCAGCTGTCCATCACGACGTCCAGCCCCGCTGCCTTGGCCCGCTCCGCCGCAGCCTCGTCAATGACGCCCAGCTGCATCCACACCGCTTTTGCGCCCACTGCGATCGCCTGGTCCACCACGGCCCCCACCTTTTGGGAATTGACAAAGCAGTCCACGACGTCGATGGGCTGCTTTGAGGGCGGGATGTCCAAGAGGCTGCGGTACCCGGTTTCGCCGTGGACAGGGTCCCCGGGCAGGTTCACCGGAATGATTTCCATGCCCAGGCGGTCCCTGATGAACAGCGAGGTATCGAAGGCGGCCCGCCATTCGTTGGTGCTCAAGCCAACAATGGCCCACCGCCCCTTGGTGCGCATCAGGCGTTCAATGACTGCGGGATCGTTCGTGTGGCCCATGGGCCCAGCCTACGCGGAGAAACAGTCAGCAGGGCCAAACACCCCCCGCCTGCCCGCCCACGCCTAACGGATGAACTTTTCCAGCCACTTGGTCCCGGGCATGGTCTTTGCGGCAGCGGAAGCAGCGCCATCCTTCTCTGCTGCCGGCTGTCCCGGTTCCGAAAGAATGCCAGGACCAGCGCCGGCCCCCTGCCCGGATTCGCCGTCCGCTGCATCAGGTGCGCTGCCAGCGCCGGCCCCTTGGTCCGCCCTGTCGCCCTGAGCAGTACGGGGCCCGCCGTTTTGCCCGGCGGCGCCGCCATTCTTCTCCGATTCCTTCGCCCCGGCCTGTCCACTGGCGACTGAAAGCTCCCCCGGACCGTTCCGGACCTGACCGGGCGACTGGGGCAAGGGAGCTTGCCCGGCCGGCGGCGATTGCAGGGTCAACGGGGAGTCTTCGGCAAGGGAGGCTTCACTGCCGGCCGGGCCGGCGTCGCGCTGGGCAGGGAGGTCAGTGCCGTCGTCGTGATTGGCCTGCTGATGGAACCCCGGGCCGGCGGCCTGGGGCGTGCGGATGGTCCAGGACGGCGCCCAGTCCTCCAGCATCTGCTGGATCGAGAGGCTGCCGGCAGGGGCGGAACCTGCCGGGCTGGCCGCAACGGTACCCACACCCATGCCCATTCCAGCCACCAGGGCCAGCCCGACGACGGTGGGGCGGTGTGAACGGAGCCGGCGGCGCCTGCCGAGCTCGTCGCCCGGGCCGGGCCTGGTGCCATCGCGGTGCTGGGCGGGAAGATCTTCCGGTGCAGCATCAACGGGCTCGCCCAGCAGCGCTGCCAGCCGTCCCGAGGGAACCGGCACAGGCAAGTTCGCCAGTTGGCCTACGGCGAGGAGGGCGCGGCGAAGTTCCACGTCCTGCGCCAGGCCGGCGTCGAGGAGCATCTCCTCCGCTACGGCGGCGATGTGCTGCGCTTGTGGTGTCATTGCTTCAGGTACTCCTTCACTTCCGCAAGGTCCCGGAGCTTGAGGAGCGCCCGGCGCTGGAGCTGCTTCACGGAACCCTCGCTCCTGCCCATCGCATCCGCTGCCTGCTCCACGGTAAGCCCGGCCACGAGGCGGAGGGACAGTACCTCGCGCTGGTCCTGCGGCAAAGAGTCAAGCAGCCCCAGGACTTCCTGCGGTGAAATACGCTCAAGGGCCTCGGACTCGGCCGACGAATCTTCCCGCTGGTCCAGCTCGGGCTCAAAGGGCAGTCTGGCGGGGGTGCGGCTTTGGCGCCGGTGGTCATCCACCATCCTGGCGTGGGCAACCGAAAAGATGAAGGTGCGGAGTCCTGCGGCTCCCCCGTGTACGGAGTCAAGGCGCGGCAGGATGGAAAGGAACACTTCCTGCATGGCCGCCTCCGGATCCTCGACTCCCCGGGCTGTCAGGTAGCCCAGGACCTGTGCTGCATACGTCCGGTAGACAAGGCTGAAGACGGCTGCCCCAGCGGGCCCGTCCCGCAGGGCCTCGTCTGTCAGGGCATCAGTCACGGACGTAGTGCTTTCAGTCAAAAGGGGTTCGTTTGAGCGGAGAAGCTGCCCGGCCTGCGTAAGGCCGGTTTCCCCGCACCACTTTACCCCTCAGTAATCACCAACCCCGACTGCACCGTATGCCCCGCCGGTCCCATTGGACAGCTGCCCCTGCCCCCGGAAAGTGAAAGAGCCGGCCTGGAACGTGATGGGGGACAAGTTCCAGACCGGCGCTACATAGGGGTAATCGCCGCAGGTACGCCAGGGGTTACGCGTTCGGGGAGAAAACTTTGAAAATCTTTTTTTCCGGGAAGTCAGCGGGCGGCCGCGGCAGTCCAGCGGGGCCTGCTTCCCTGCCGCCGCGGCACCTTGGCGAGGACGAACGTGTGCCCATTCGCCGGGACCCGCGGGTCATCACAGTCCGCCCCTCCGGGCACGGGCGCCCGGCCCTGCACCTCGGCAGGTGAGTCGGCAGGTGACCGGCGCACGGCGACGCCGGCCGGGCAGAGATCGGTGACCAGCCCTGTGCCTGCGCATTCGCGGACGGCAGCGATGCCGGCTGCGAGGGCATGCTTGTCCTCATACGGCCCGGAGACAGCCACCACTGCGCCATCAGGTGCCAGGAGCCGGAACCTGAAATACGCATCAGAGTCGACGAATGCCTCGAACTTTCCGGCCATGACAATCCTTCCTCGGGTCACACGGTGTACAGACGAGTCTCGCGGCCGCGCCTGCAGCCTTACAAGACCACCCGCGTTAATCCTGTGTAAATTGCCGCAAGGCTATTCCCCCGACCTGACAACGACCGCGGCGGGCCACCTCTGGAAGGTGGCCCGCCGCCGTCGTGAGTGCCAAAAAGTCAGTCGTTGATGAGGTCGTTCACCACGATGGTCTGGTCCCGGTCCGGTCCCACGCCGATCGCGGAGAAGCGCGTGCCGGACAGCTTCTCCAGGGCAAGCACGTAATTGCGGGCGTTCTCCGGCAGGTCCGCCAGGGTACGGGCGCCGGTGATGTCCTCGGTCCAGCCCTCGAAGTACTCGAAGATGGGCTTGGCATGGTGGAATTCGGTCTGCGTCATGGGCATTTCATCGTGCCGGACACCGTCCACGTCATAAGCAACGCACACAGGGATCTGCTCGATGCCGGTGAGGACGTCCAGTTTGGTGACGAAGTAGTCCGTGAAGCCGTTGACGCGGGAGGCGTGGCGGGCCAGGACGGCGTCGTACCAGCCGCAGCGGCGCGGACGGCCTGTGTTGACGCCGAACTCCCCGCCCGTCTTCTGCAGGTACATGCCCATCTCGTCGAACAGTTCCGTGGGGAACGGGCCGGCGCCAACGCGGGTGGTGTACGCCTTGATGATGCCGATGGAGCGGGAGATGCGGGTGGGCCCGATGCCCGAACCGACGGAGGCGCCGCCTGCGGTGGGGTTGGAGGAAGTGACGAACGGGTAGGTGCCGTGGTCCACGTCCAGGAACGTTGCCTGGCCGCCTTCCATCAGGACAACCTTGCCCTCGTCCAAAGCCGAGTTCAGGACCAGCGTGCTGTCGATGACCAGGGGGCGGAGCCGCTCGGCGAAGGAGAGGAAGTACTCCACGATCTCCTCCACCAGGACGCCGCGGCGGTTGTAGACCTTCACCAGGAGTTCGTTCTTCTGGCGCAGGGACCCTTCCACCTTCTGGCGGAGGATGGATTCGTCAAAGACGTCCTGCACGCGGATGCCCAGGCGGGCCACCTTGTCCATGTAGGCCGGACCGATGCCGCGGCCGGTGGTGCCGATGGCGCGGCTGCCCAGGAAGCGCTCGGTGACCTTGTCCAGCACCTGGTGGTAGGGGGCAACCAGGTGGGCGTTGGCCGAGACGCGGAGCTTCGAGGTGTCTGCACCGCGGGCCTGCAGGCCGTCAATTTCCTGGAAGAGGGCCTCGAGGTTGACCACGCAGCCGTTGCCGATGATGGGGACTGCGTTGGGGCTGAGAATACCTGCCGGCAGCAGCTTGAGTTCGTACTTTTCACCGCCTACGACGACGGTGTGCCCGGCGTTGTTGCCGCCGTTCGGCTTGACGACGTAGTCAACACGGCCGCCCAGAAGGTCGGTGGCCTTGCCTTTTCCTTCGTCGCCCCACTGGGCTCCTACGATCACAATTGCTGGCATGGGATCCTCCCCCATTCGTTCGGGCTGTCCGGTTGGCCACTGGGTGGCGGTCCTGCACAGCGCCGTTCATGAGAATGCCCCGAACGTACCGGCTGTCGCTGGTCCGCGGGCGGCGCAGCGACGCAAGAGTTCCGGGGCTCTTACCACCCAAGTTTAGCCGATGAGGCACTTGGTCCACTCGTTGGCCGCCGCGGTCCTCCCTGCACGGCAAAGGGCTCGTGCGGGAGGACCGCGGCGGACTGTCAGTGTGTGTTGCTACTCGTCGTCGGCTTCCTCTCCCGGGCGGGAGGTCTGGGTGGCGAGGCTGTCCCAGAAGGAGGTGTCGGCGTCGGCAATTGAACCGTCAGCGATGGCGGCGGCGGTGGCCGTCAGCGTGGTCACCGTCTGCTTGATCAGGTAGCCGTTGCTCCGGAGCCCCAGGGCGTAGCCGTCCAGGTAGTGGTCAGACATGCCGCGCATCTCGAACAGGAGCGTTGCGATGCCGTATTCCACTGCGATGCCGTTGCGGCTGATGGTTTCGGCGCTTCCGCCCACGTACTTGCCCAGGTGGCCCCAGCCGGTGGAATCGACGTTGTGGAACACCACGGCGCCCAGCTGCTTGGACTTTTCCACCAATGCCGGATCGGCGTTGGGGGTGGTGGGGTACAGGATGGAGCCGGACACCAGTTCGCCGTCACGCTGGCTGCGGGTGCCCTGGTGGTGCAGGTCGATCATGTAGTCCACGTTGTACTTGCGCATCACGTTGTTGTGCAGCGCTTGGGTCTCGGGCTGGATCTTGGCCACATGGTCGCGGTTGAGGTCCACTTCGTTCGCGTTGTAGCGCGTCATGTTCCGGTCGCCCTTGGCCAGGTAGTCATCCAGGGAAAAGTTCACGTCACCCATGGCACCGTCCGCGTTGAGCATGGGCACGATGAGGATGTTCACGCCGTCCAGGACATCCTGCGATTTGCCGGTGCCAAGGTGCTTGACGAATTCCAGCGCACCTTCCGTGGTGAGCTGTTCGTTGCCGTGCTGCTGCGTCAGGTAGAGGATGGTGGGCTTGGCCGGGTCCGAGATGTACTTGACCAGGTGGATGTCCCGGCCCTTCACCGTTTGGCCGATGACTTCCAGTTCCATGGCGGACTGGCGGGCGTCCTGGTCTTTGAGGAACGAGACCATCTGGTCGTAGGTGGCAAGCTTCGACGTGGTGATCTGGCCGTTGCCGTCATAGTTGGGGCCTTCGCCCACGGCCATCGCGGGTGCGGGCGCAGCGATTGCCGCAAGGGCCAGGGCTCCCGATACGGCCAGGGTCCTGAAGGTTGCCAGGGTAGTTCTCACGGTGCGGTACCTCTTCCAGTGCATGTGGGTGCGACCAGCCCGCCATGTCCCCCATCACGGGCTGTGACAGAAGCAAACCAACCTGGACGAATCCTGTCAATCGATATGACTGAATGCCGCAGGCAGTTATTACGTTCTGAAAGAGCACATCCGTTGCAGGCGACCGGCGTTTCGTTTCGCCGGGCTTGCTAAACTGGGAAAGGCCGACCAGGAATCGGCCCACCCCAACTAACCGCCGTTGATGAGGCCGTGCCGTCGTGCGCCCATTTTCACCGTCGGAAGCAACATCAATCCCCGCAGGAGATCAAGCACTTCATGACAGCCCTGGCACCCGAATCTTTCCATGAGCAGCTCCTGAGCCGCCGTTACGAACCCAACGTTGCCGCCGTCAACGAACTGTGCGATTCCCTGCAGGACGCCAAGCCCGGCACGGTGGTGCCCTACGTCGATCCCATGCACGACGTGGACGAGTGCCGCATCATCAGCCTGTACTCGAACATCGGCGCGGCGGACAAGTCCGGATTTATCACTCCCGGGGACGATGACGCCGCCACCCGGATGCTGGGCATCCAGTGGAAGCTGGGCCTGCGTCCCGAGTTCGTGATGCCGTGGAATGTCCACCCGTGGCACATCCCGGGGGAAGCGAACGGCAAGTTCACCCCGGACCAGATCTCGGCCGGCCTCAAGCCGCTGCTCAAGTTCCTGGCCCTCGTCCCCCGCGCGTCGGTCATCGTTGCCCACGGCACGGAAGCCAACCGCCTGGCCAACCTGCTGCTGAAGACCGAAGTGCCGCTGCTCTGGCGCCGTGGCCTGAAGACCTACAAGGTGCGCTCCCTCAGCGGCCGCGCCTTCGCCGGCTCACCCGCCCGCCAGGAGGAGTACCTCGAGGACATGCGCGTGGCCTACGCGGACGCGATGGCCCGGACAGGGCTGCAGAAAGCCAGCTGACTCCCGACTTCCAGGCATTACTACGACGGCCGGCACCTTTTCGAGAAAGGTGCCGGCCGTCGTCGTCATACAAAGGGGCCTCCGCCGCCCAGGATTTCCCTGGCTGAGCGAAGCGAGGGAGGCTGTGGGGACCTACTTCGCCTCTATGGCTGCCTTGGCCGCGGGGTCGGAGTCGTTGAGGAACTTCTCGATCCGTTCCGGCTCCTCCGCCTCGCCGATCGCAGCTGACGCCCGGCCAAGCGAGTACAGCGCGCGCAGGAAGCCTTGGTTGGGTTCGTGCTCCCAGGGAATGGGACCAACGCCCCGCCACCCGTTGCGGCGCAGCGAGTCAAGGCCGCGGTGGTAGCCCACGCGCGAGTAGGCGTAGGAATCGATGGTGCGCCCTTCAGCCCAGGCCTCTTCGGCCAGGACGGCCCACAACAGCGAGGACGTGGGGTGCCTGGCCACCAGGTCCAGGGCTTCCTGGCCCGCTTCCAGCTGCTGGTAGACCTCAGTCTCGGCAGGGAGGAGCGTGGGCTCGGGGCCCATCAGGTTCCTTCGGAACTCGTCGGACATTCCTAGAAGGTCTTTCCGGCCGAACCGAGCTGCTTGGTGGCTTCGACAACGCGGGCTGCCAGGCCGGCTTCGGCGGCTGCGCCCCAGACGCGGGGATCGTACGTCTTCTTGTTGCCAACTTCGCCGTCGACCTTCAGGACGCCGTCGTAGTTCTTGAACATGTGGTCCGCCACGGGGCGCGTGTAGGCGTACTGGGTGTCGGTGTCGATGTTCATCTTGATGGTGCCGTAGGAGACTGCGTCCGCGATTTCCTGGTCCGAGGAGCCGGAACCGCCGTGGAACACGAGGTCGAACGGGCTGTCCTTGCCGATCTTGGCGCCAACCTGGGCCTGGATGTCCTTCAGGATCTCCGGGCGCAGCTTCACTCCGCCGGGCTTGTAGACGCCGTGGACGTTGCCGAAGGTCAGGGCGGTGATGTAGCGGCCGTTCTCGCCTGCGCCCAGCGCTTCGATGGTGGCGAGGGCGTCTTCCACGGTGGTGTAGAGCTTCTCGTTGATCTCGTTTTCGACGCCGTCCTCTTCGCCGCCCACGGTGCCGATCTCCACCTCGAGGATCATCTTTGCGGCGGCGGTGCGCTCGAGCAGTTCGCGGGCGATGCGCAGGTTCTCCTGCAGGGTCTCCGCGGAGCCGTCCCACATGTGGGAGTTGAACAGCGGGTTGCGGCCGGCCTTGACCTCGGCCTCGGACGCTGCGAGCAGGGGCAGGACGAAGCCGTCCAGCTTGTCCTTGGGGCAGTGGTCCGTGTGCAGCGCGATGTTGACGTTGTAGTTCTTCGCCACTTCGCGGGCGAAGGCCGCGAAGCCCAGCGAACCGGCAACCATGTCCTTGGTGGACGCGCCGGACCAGTATGCGGCGCCGCCGGTGGAGACCTGGACGATGCCGTCGGACTCAGCTTCGGCGAAGCCTCGGAGGGCGGCGTTCAGCGTCTGTGAGGATGTTACGTTCACGGCCGGGAATGCGAAGCCGCCCGCCTTTGCGCGGTCGATCATCTCGGAGTAGATCTCTGGGGTTGCAATGGGCATGCTGACTCCTATGCTGAGGTTCGTCTGTGGGCTGGTAACCCTGGAGTACCGCTTACGGCTAGCACCATCCTAGCCATTTCCGTGCAGCATGTGCTCCCGGTTACGTCCCGCCGCCACCCGGGACGGCAGTTCAGGACACGGCGGGCTACACGTGCTGGTTGAACACGTGCCGGCGCACCCAGGCGTGCATGGCAATGGCCGCTGCCGAGGCTGCGTTGATGGACCGGGTGGAGCCGAACTGTTCGATGGACAGGGTGGCCACGGCCGCTTCATGGACCTCCGGCGTCAAGCCGGGTCCTTCCTGGCCGAACACCAGCACGCAGTCCCTGGGCAGTTCATAGGTCTCGAGCGGCACGGAGTCCGGGAAGATGTCGATCCCGATGATCGCCAGCCCCTCCCCCTGCGCCCACGCCACGAAGTCCTCCACGGTGGGGTGGTGCCGGACATGCTGGTAGCGGTCGGTGACCATGGCACCCCGCCGGTTCCACCGCCGTCGTCCGATGATGTGCACTTCCTTGGCCAGGAACGCATTGGCCGTGCGCACCACGGTGCCGATGTTCAGGTCGTGCTGCCAGTTCTCGATGGCGACGTGGAAGTTGTGGCGCCGGGAGTCGAGTTCCGCAACAATCGCTTCGTGCTTCCAGTAGCGGTACTTGTCCAGCACATTGCGGCGGTCGCCGTCGGCAAGGAGGTCGGGGTCCCAGTGGTCCCCTTCCGGCAGCTCGCCTTCCCAGGGCCCGACGCCGACCTCCGCCTTTTCAGGGGCGGCCTCCTCAGGCTGCGGGTTGAGTTCGTCTGGCAGGCCGGGCGTCTGGTTCACCCCTCAACACTAGACTGGACCACTGGAGCATTCATCACCGTGGAGGTAGACGTGGCAGAAGCAGACCAGGTAGCAGGGAACCCGGCGGTATACCGCAGCGGCCAGGAGATTGAATGCTGGCTGACGGACATGGACGGCGTCCTGGTCCACGAAAACCAGCCCATCCCCGGCGCGGCCGAGCTCATCCAGCGGTGGGTGGACACCTCCAGGCGCTTCCTGGTGCTGACCAACAATTCCATCTATACCCCGCGCGACCTGGCTGCGCGCCTGCGCTCCTCCGGCCTGGAGATCCCCGAAGAGAACATCTGGACCTCTGCGCTGGCCACGGCGCAGTTCCTCAAGGACCAGGTGCGGGGCTCGGAATCCGGAAACCGCGCCTACACCATCGGTGAGGCGGGCCTGACGACGGCACTGCACGAGGCAGGCTTCATCCTCACCGACCAGAATCCGGACTTCGTGGTGCTTGGCGAGACGCGCACCTACTCCTTCGAGGCCATCACCATGGCCATCCGGCTGATCCTTGCCGGCGCGCGGTTCATTGCCACGAACCCGGACGCCACCGGCCCATCCAAGGACGGCCCCATGCCGGCCACGGGAGCGATCGCGGCGCTGATTACGAAGGCCACCGGCCGTGAGCCGTACATTGTGGGCAAGCCGAACCCCATGATGTTCCGCTCTGCCATGAACCAGATCGATGCCCACTCCGAGACCACTGCCATGATCGGGGACCGGATGGACACGGACATCATCGCCGGCATGGAGGCGGGGCTGCACACCGTCCTGGTCCTCAGCGGCATCACCCACAAGGACGACATCGCTGCGTACCCCTTCCGGCCCAACCAGGTCCTGAACTCCGTGGCGGACCTGAAGAACCAGATCTAGAACACCGTCACCCGGGAACCGCCGCGGGGGAGCGGGAAGTGCTCATCCAGCAGTTCTTCCAGAATGGGCCGGTAGACGTTCGGGTTCCAGCCCGGACTCGCGTGGGCGGGCCTGGCACCGACGGTCTGCAGGGAGCTCGACACCATGTTCGCCTTGAAGGCTACGGCCCACGCCTCCACCGCCGTCTGGTAGCGGACGGTGCGGTCACTGGGGTTGCCGATGTAGGCCATCTTGGCGCCCCCGATCTTGTCCGCGAACCGGCTGCCCTCGAAGTGGTAGATGTATGCCGACTCGGACTGGATGAGCACGCTGGACGGGGCGATCGGTGACAGCTGCTCCAGCGTCTGGTCAAGGATCTGGCGCCAGCTCCGCTCGTCCTTGTGGATGACCCGCTCCCCCAGCTCGTAGCCGCCGCGGAGGGTGGACGGGAACCGGAACCCACGCTCATAAAGGAACACCACGCCGTCGAACCAGCTCTGGTCCAGGACGTCGTGCTTGCTGTAGGGACTGGAATCGAGAACGATGAACTCCACTTCCACGCCGTGGATTTCCAGCAGGCGCGCGGCAACCTGGGTAGCCACCATCCCGCCGAAGCTGTGGCCGTAGAAAAACAGCTTGGTGAGCTTCTGTGCCCGGACGTATTCGATGACCGCAATCACCACCTCGTCGATGTCCAGGCCCTGGTTTGAATATCCGATGGCGGCAAGGCGGGCGCGCTTGTTCAACGCCCCCCGGAGGGAGTTGAGGATCCACTGGGATTCCTCCCAGCTCGTCTTGTAGCCGGGGAACAGGAACCAGCTGGCGTCGGGGTAGTAGGCATCGGCGAAGCCGTCATCGACGGGAAGGATCCGGTTGCTCCGGCGCTGCGACTGCACCTGGCGGGTCAGCAGCATGTCCGCCGCAAGCAGGCCCGAAGCACCGGCTCCGGACAGGAACCCACGCCGGGAAAATTGTTTAAGGGCAGCACCTTCGGCCAGCAGCCGGGCCCCCGGGACCCCGGGCCGGTCCTGCGGACTTACCTCCCCCTCATACGGCACACCCCTACCGTAGGCACACCTGAAGACGCCGCCGCAAGAAGGCGGCTGTAACCATTCAGTGACGCCCGGTCAGGCAGCGGCGCTCAGCTGGCCGCCTGACCCTCCGAGGCAGGCAGGGATGCAGCGGACTCCTGCTGCCGGCGCCGCAACTCTTCGCCAATGTCGTTGTAGCGGCCCAGCAGGTCCGAGCCCGCGAACGCTTTGGGACTGTCCAACAGGGCAAAAATCGAGTCGCTCGCCGTCAGCAGTTCCGCGTCCGAATACTCCTCCAGGGGCCGGCCGCACAAGTCGTCCAGGCGGCCGGCAGGCACCAGCGGAAACCCGTCGGCGAGGTCCCCCACGCCGTCGCAGCCGTCGGCAAGCCCTTCGATGAGTGCCAGCTCCCGTCCGCTTGGCTCCTGACCCGCGGCCCATTCAGCAGTGCCAAGGGTGAGGTCCAGGGAAACGCCGCTGCCATAGATTCCCGGCAACGTGCCGGTGTCAATGGCATTCAGGTCGCTCCGCAGGCCGGCGAGGGCGGAAGACTCCACGAGTACAGCCCCGGAGAGGTAAACGCGGATATGGGAGCGGATGCCCATTCGCCGGATCCGCCGGATGATGTGGGCGAGTTCGGGCCGGGAGCCCTGTGTCAGGCTTCCCCGGACATCGATCCGGACAATGTCCGCGGGGACATCGAGGTTAACAAGGGCATTTAAGGCGCGGTCCATAGGTACTCCAAAAGAGGTGTCTATGGCCGACGGCTCAACCTCGGTAAGCGTAACCTCCCTCGAAGCCCCGCACAACCCGCCAGTAACAAGGAAGGAAGCTTGCTAAGCGCTCTGGTCCGCCTGGACTCTGCCCGGTTCCTGGAAATGGGTCCGGGTGCCGACACCGCCAACGGAATCAACCAGGGACTTGGCGATGTCCCTCAGCTTGGTGTTCGTGTTGGAGGAGGCTTCCGTCAGGATGGCGACTGCCGCCTCCTGGCTGCACCTGTTCTGCGCCATCACAATGCCGATGGCGATGTCGATGATGGTGCGGGATTCCAGGGTGGCCCGGAGGTTTGCCGCGCTGTCCGTATGGAGCGAGAACCGTACGGCAAGCCGCAGCGCCTGGGAGATCTCGCGGGTGAATTGCCGGGCCCTGGCAGTGGCGCGCTCATCGAACTTGTGCGGGGCGTCCGAGTACAGGTTCAGGGCCGCCTTCGCTTCGCCCTGCAGGTTGAAGGGCAGGGACAGCACGGACCGCAGTCCATGGGATGCCACGGCGGAGGCATAGTCCGGGCCCCAGCGGTTCTCCTCGAACAGGTCAGGAACGTGGACTTCGCGTTCCTCCTGGGCGGCGGTGAGGCAGGGGCCCTGCGAGAGTGAATACTGGATCTGGTCCACTTCCCGGGCCGAGTCGCTGCTCCAGCCGATGGTGGCAGCCTTGCGGTCGCGGAGCAGCGTGATGCCGCAGAGCGCGTCGTCGCCGTCGCCCGCCATCTGGTGCGCGGAGAACCGGGCGAGCTCATTGAGGAAGTCCTCAAAGTCGGCACTCTCCAGGATGAGGTTCTGGACCTGATCGGTGGTGCTCAAAGGCTGTTCAGGGGGGAGCATGGTGCACGTTCTCCGTACGGGGAATGAAGGGGTTACCGCAAATGATAGAACAGCCTCACGGTGCGGTCCACATCGGCGGCGGGCACCGCAGGCGGCCCAAGGCCGGCCCGCGGTGGCGCATGGAGCGGGAAGGCTAGGAAAGCCCCAGTTCGTCCTTGCCGAATGCGAACAGGTAGGGCACCCCGGTTTCCGCTTCGATCTTTTCCTTCGCGCCGGTATCGCGGTCCACGATGACGGCAACGGCCACCACGTTGCCTCCGGCCCTCCGGACGCCCTCCACGGCCGTCAGCGCCGAGCCGCCAGTAGTGGACGTGTCCTCCAAAACCAGGACTTTCCGTCCTTCGACCGACGGGCCTTCCACCTGGCGGCCCATGCCATAGGACTTCTGCGCCTTGCGGACCACAAACGCGTCCACAGTGCGTCCGGCGTCCACTGCCGCGTGCATGACCGCGGTACCCACGGGGTCAGCACCCATGGTGAGTCCGCCCGCGCACTCAAAGTCGATTCCGGCGTCGTCCGCCAGCGCCAGCATGACCTGGCCCACCAGCTTGGACGCCTCGTGGTGCAGCGTGATGCGGCGAAGGTCGATGTAGTAGTCAGCCTCGGCTCCGCTGGAGAGGATCACCTTGCCGCGGACCACGGCGAGTTCCTTGATCAGTTCCAGCAGTCGGGCGCGGGCGGCTGCAGTATCCACTGCAGTGTCACTGGGGGAAGTCATGGACTCCAGTTTAGTGGGGGCGGCCCGGTGTGGATGCTTGAGCGTTGTTGACACCGCTGGCTAGGCTGTTCCACATGCGCGAACTCCAGGCCAGCATCATCAAGGAAATGGGCGTACAGCCCCGGATCGATCCCGCCGGGGAGGTGCGCAAGCGCGTCACATTCCTCAAGGATTACCTGAAGGCCACCCATACCAAGGGTTTCGTCCTGGGCATTTCCGGCGGCCTCGATTCGTCGCTCGCCGGAAAGCTGGCCCAGCTTGCGGTCGAAGAACTTGAAGCAGAGGGCGTGGAGGCCAACTTCGTGGCGGTGCGGCTGCCCTATGGCGTCCAGCATGACGAGGAAGACGCCCAGGCCGCCCTCGACTTCATCAAGCCCAAGACGGAATGGACCTTCAACATCTCAGCGGCCGTGGACGGCTTCGAGGATGAGTTCGAGAAAACCGTAGGCACGGAAATCTCCGACTTCCACAAGGGCAACACCAAGGCCCGCACCCGCATGATTGCCCAGTACGCCCTGGCGGGCGAACACAACTACCTGGTGGTCGGCACGGACCACGGCGCCGAGTCCGTGACCGGCTTTTTCACTAAGTACGGCGACGGCGGCGCGGACATCCTGCCGCTGTTCGGCCTGAACAAGCGGCAAAACAGGGCCCTGCTGGCCGAACTTGGAGCGCCGGCACGGGTCTGGGAGAAGGTGCCCACGGCGGACCTCCTGGACGACAAACCAGGCCGCACCGATGAAGACGAGCTGGGCCTGAGCTACGACCAGATCGACGATTACCTGGAAGGCCGGGATGTTCCGGAGTCCGTGGCCGAGTCGATCGAACAGAAGTACCTGCGCACGCGGCACAAGCGCACGGTCCCCGTCACCATCTTTGACACCTGGTGGAAGACCGAGGGCCCGGAGGAGCCGCGCGCAGGGCTGTAGGAATTCAGCGCGCCCGGTTCGCCTTTCCGTCCCCGCCCAGCTGCTGGGTGATGCGGTGGGCCTCCGCCATCAACAGGTTCCCCAGCTCTTCCTGGCGTTCCGCCCGGAAGCGCGGCTCGATCCCGGTGAGTGAGAGGGCCCACGCCGGCCGGCCGGACGGATCGAACACAGCGGCGCCCATTCCCCAACTGCCTTCGAGGACCAGCCCGGGATTAACCGAGTAGCCCGCCTGCCGGGTCCGGGCAAGGTTGGCCCGGACTACCTCCTCGGAGTGCCCCGCCGCGAATGCGCCGGCATGCTCCCGCCAACTGCCCAGCAGCTCCTCCTGCTCGGCCTCCGGCAGGAAGGCCATGATGGCGGTGCCCGCGGAGGCCACCCCGAGCGGGAAGCGCACGCCCTCGTGCAGCACGAAGGACCGGACCGGGAAACTGCCCTCCTCACGCAGCAGGCACACCGTCTCGGAACCGCGGCGGATGGAGAAGAAGGCACTTTCGCCAGTGGCCTCGGCAAGCCGGCGGAGGCTGGGCCTGGCGATGTCCTCCAGCGGAAACCGCGCCGACGCCACCGATCCCATCAGGAGGATCTCCGGGCCCAGGACCCAGTTGCCGCTCCCGGCATCGTGGTCCAGCAGCCCCTCGGAAGCCAGGGAGGAGAGGAGCCGGTGGACGGTGGGCCGCGTCAGGCCTGATTCCTGTACCAGGGCGGCCAGGCCCATTCCCTCCGCGCTGCGGCCCACCAGCCGTAACAATCCGGCGATGCGGCTCACCACCTGGGCTCCCTGCACGGGCACTTGGCTCATTCCACTCCTTCAATGTCCATAATGTGGATGAGGTTCAGCATACCGTCCACAGTGTAAAACGCTGCGTTCTACGCTAATCCGCGCTTCTTGACACCCCTAAAAACTCCCCGTACTGTCCCTTTGCAGACCCGTTGTCCACAACGTGGATAACTCCCGGAGACTCAACGAGGAGACGCCATGACCAAACTCCAGCCAACCGCCGTTGCCGCCCTGGAAGGGGCCCTGCGGGACGGCATCACCCTGGCCGTAGGCGGGTTCGGCCTCAGCGGCATCCCCGCGGACCTGATCGAGGCGGTGCGCAACTCAGGGGTCAAGGACCTGACCGTGGTGTCGAACAACATGGGCGTGGACGGCAAGGGCCTGGGCATCCTCATCGAGGCAGGCCAGGTCCGCAAGGTGATCGCAAGCTATGTGGGCGAAAACAAGCTGTTCGCGGAGCAGTACCTCGCCGGACGGCTCGAGGTTGAGTTCACGCCGCAGGGAACCCTTGCCGAACGCCTCCGGGCCGGCGGCGCCGGGATCCCTGCTTTCTACACCAGGACCGGCGTGGGCACCCTGGTTGCCGAAGGCAAGCCCCACGAGGTGTTCGACGGCGAAACGTACGTCCAGGAGCGCGCCATCCGCGCCGACGTCGCTCTTGTCCACGCCCACACCGCGGACACGGACGGAAACCTCACCTACCGCTACACAGCCCGCAACTTCAACCCCGTCATTGCAACGGCCGGGCTGCTGACCATCGCGGAGGCGGAAGTCATCGTGGAACCGGGCGAACTGGACCCCAACCACATCGTCACGCCCGGCGTGTACGTCCAGCGCCTGGTCAAGGCCAGCAAGCGCCTGAAGGACATCGAGCAGCGGACCGTCCGTCCGCGCCCCCTGTCCATGGATGCCGAAGCGCTGGCCGTCTGAAAAACCGAACCCACGGAGGAGTACCCATCATGGCTTGGACCAGGGATGAAATGGCTGCCATCGCAGCCGAAGAACTGAACGACGGCGACTACGTCAACCTGGGCATCGGCATCCCCACGCTGGTGGCCAACAACCTGCCCGACGGCGTCCGGGTTGTGCTGCAGAGCGAAAACGGACTGCTCGGCATGGGACCGTTCCCCTACGAAGGCGAGGAGGATGCGGACCTCATCAACGCCGGAAAGCAGACCGTCACGGTGTTGCCCGGTGGAAGCATCTTTGACTCGGCCACGTCTTTCGGGATGATCCGCGGCGGCCACGTCAAGGTCGCGATCCTGGGCGCCATGCAGGTATCCGGCAGCGGCGACCTGGCCAACTGGACCATCCCGGGAAAGATGGTCAAGGGCATGGGCGGGGCCATGGATTTGGTGGCCGGGACCCCGCGGGTGGTGGTCCTCACGGAACACACCGCCAAGGACGGCACCGCGAAGATCGTCCGCGAGTGCACGCTGCCGCTGACCGGGTTGAGCTGCGTGGACCGGATCGTCAGCGACCTTGCGGTCTTCGATCTTTACCCCACGGACGACGGCGGGCGGCAGCTTACGCTGACCCGGCTGGCACCGGGGATCACCGTTGAGGAGATCCGCGAAAAGACGGAGGCTGCGTTCACTGCCGCGCTGGAAGAGCCGGCCGCCGCAGAATCCGCCATGGAAGGAGCTTCGGCATGAGCCTCAAGGAACAGTTCGGCAAGGATGTCCTGCTCACGGGCTGGGGCCACAGCCGGTTCGGGAAGCTGGCGGACGAGACCCTGGAATCCCTGATCGTCCAGGTGTCCACCGAGGCCATCAGCAATGCGGGCATCGAGGCCGGCCAGATCGACGAGATCTACCTGGGCCAGTTCAACTCCGGCATGATGCCGCTGGCATTCCCTTCGTCGCTGGCCCTGCAGGTCTCGGACCAACTCGCCAACGTTCCCGCCACACGGGTGGAGAACGCCTGCGCCTCGGGTTCCGCCGCGTTCCAGCAGGGCACCAAGTCCCTCCTGGCCGGCACGGCAAAGACCGTGCTGGTGATCGGCGCCGAGAAGATGACCCACGCGGGAGCCGATGTTGTGGGGGCAGGCCTGCTGGGCGCCGACTATGACATGGCCGGCAAGGCGTCCACCACCGGTTTCACCGGCCTCTTTGCCGAGGTGGCCAAGCACTACGGAAAGCGGTACGGCGACGGGGACCTGGGCGACGTCCTGGGCAGCATCGCCGCCAAGAACCACCGCAACGGCGTGGACAACCCCTATGCCCAGCTCCGCAAGGACCTCGGCGAGGACTTCTGCCGCACCGTGTCGGACAAGAATCCCATGGTGGCTGATCCCCTGCGCCGGACGGACTGCTCCCCGGTCTCAGACGGTGCCGCCGCCGTCGTGCTGTCAACCTCACCAACGGGCGGTGCCGTTGCGCCCGTGCGGCTCGCCGGCTTCGGCCACGCAAACGACTTCTTCCCCGCGGCCCGCCGCGACCCCGTGGCCTTCGAGGCCACGCGGGTGTCCTGGCAGCGCGCCCTGGCGATGGCCGGCGTCGGACTCCAAGACCTGGACTTCGCGGAGGTGCACGACTGCTTCACCATCGCCGAACTGCTGATGTACGAAGCCATGGGACTCACCGATCGCGGCCAGGGGGCCCGCGCCCTGGTCGAAGGCTGGGTGTACAAGGACGGCAAGCTGCCCGTCAACGTCTCGGGGGGCCTTAAGGCGAAGGGCCACCCGGTGGGCGCAACCGGGGTCTCCCAGCACGTCATCGCAGCCATGCAGCTCAGCGGCACCGCCGGGGACATGCAGCTCGCCGGCCCCCGCCGGGCCGCCGTCCAGAACATGGGCGGCGTTGGCATTGCCAACTACGTCAGCGTGCTCGAGGCCCTCTAAGCCCTTGGAGTTTTCGTCCGGATATGCCCACGTCGCAGGCCCGTAGCCCTGCATATCTGGACAAAAACTCCATTCCCTGACGCACCCGGCCCACACTTGCGCCGAGCTCGGGTTGGCACCGGGGCGGCCGCAATTGCCACCGCCACTAGGCGTGAAGGCATGCCCTGACCTCGCCAAATGTTGCCCAACCCTTGCAAGAGGGGCTTCCGCCCCGTACGTTGGGGACTGCGGGGGACGTTCTCCGCGCACTTCGGGCCGACTGCCCGGGGAGAGAATCAGAGTCACACGAAGGAATGCAGCCATGGCAACAGGCACAGTTAAATGGTTCAACGCCGAAAAGGGTTTTGGCTTCATTGCCCCCGATGACGGGTCCGCTGACGTTTTCGCCCACTACTCGGCAATCGCCAGCAGCGGATACCGCTCACTCGATGAGAACCAGAAGGTTGAATTCGATGTGACCCAGGGTCCCAAGGGCCCGCAGGCAGAGAACATCCGCCCGCTCTAAGGCTTAGGCGACCTCCGGCTCCTGCCGGGGAACCTGTACCAGGCAGCGGCCCCTCCAGCATCATGCTGGAGGGGCCGCTGTTTTGCTTTTCCGCTTCAGCTCCGCCCCTCCCCCCCATTCCTGTTCCGGGTTTGGGACAATTGGAGGGTGATGGGACAGGACCAGGGCCAAGACCCCTGGGAGGAGTTCGACAGGCTGGGACCGGCGGCGCCTGACCGCGTTCCCGGGCACCCCGGCGGGGAACCCCTCGGCTTTGGTTTCCGCACCGGCGTGCGCAGCGCGCGTGTCGCCATCGGATTTGCCGTGTACGCCCTCGCGCTGGGGACCGTCCTGGCACTGACCGGATGCATATTTTTCGCTGCCCGCGGGCAATGGCTGCTCGTGGGGCTGATGCTGGCCATCGAGGCAGTCTTCATTTTCGCGTTCAGCCGCCTGGTGGCCCAGGCCCGGAACCGGTCAGCCCGGCGCCATCCCCGCGGCCACGGTTTTCCCGAAAAGCCCGCTTGACCTTGACGCCGCGTCAACCCCTACGCTCAAAGCATGGATGCGGCGGAAGGCACAAGGGGCCCGGACTGGGCCATCCAGGACATCGCGCGGATGGCCGGGACCACCAGCCGCACGCTGCGGCATTATGACGACATTGGGCTTTTGAAGCCCAGCCGGATCGGCGGCAACGGCTACCGGTACTACGACGCCGCCGCCCTCCTGCAGCTGCAGCGGATCCTCCTCCTGCGGGAGCTTGGGCTGGGCCTGCCGGCCATTGCCGAGGTCTTTCGCCAGCAGACGGACGCCGTCAAGGCGCTCAGCCACCACCTGGAGTGGCTGGGCCAGGAACAGGAACGGCTTTCGCGGCAGATGGCGTCTGTCCGGCAAACGATCGAAACAATGAAAGGAGGAGGCGAGATGGTGGCGGAAAAGATGTTCGACGGCTTCGACCACACGCAGTACAAGGACGAGGTGGAAGAACGTTGGGGCAAGGATGCCTACGCAAAGGGCGACGCCTGGTGGCGGGGTATGGATGCAGCGGAAAAACAGGCGTGGAAGTCCGGCGCTGGAAGGCTCGGCAGAGACTGGATCGCTGCCGCAGGTTCCGGGGCTGCCCCGGATGGGGCTGAGGCCCAGGACCTGGCCCGGCGGCATGTGGAATGGCTGTCATCAATTCCGGGGACACCCGCCGCCGAGCAGGGCGGGGACATCAAGGGGTACGTGACTGGGCTGGCGGAAATGTACGTGGCCGATGCCAGGTTCGCCGCCAACTACGGGGGCGAAGCGGGGGCGGAGTTTGTTCGTGATGCACTGCTGGTTTACGCGGGCCGGAACCTCTAGGTTCCGGCCGAAGCAGGGCGGCCCGGCTAGACGAAGGCCGACTTGCCGGTGACGGCACGTCCCACGATGAGGGAATTGATCTCATAGCTGCCCTCGTAGGTGTAGAGGATTTCAGCGTCTCCGAAGAGCTTGCCCATCTCGTAGTCGGCGCTGATGCCATTGCCGCCCAGCAAGGACCGCCCCATGGCCACCGATGCGCGGGCAAGCCGGGTGGTGGTGGCCTTCGCCATGGCGGCCTGGGCCATCTCCAGCTTCCCCTCCTCCTGGATGCGTGCCAGCTGCACCATGAGCGCCAGGGAGGCAGTGGCGTTGCCCAAAATGTCCGCGAGCTGTTGCTGGACCAGCTGGAACCGCGCCAGTTCCCTGCCGAACTGGCGGCGGCTCAACGAGTAGGCGCGGGCAACGTCGAACGCGGCCAGCTGGATCCCGGCGGCCTGCCAGCCCACCCATGCCCGGGAGTCCCGCAGCAGGTGGTTCGCCTTGGTGAAGTCGGTGGCTCCGGGAAGCAGGTTGGCGGCCGGAATACGGACGTCGTGTAGGGTGATGTCCGCATTCTGCATGATCCGCAGGCCTATCTTGTTGCAGATCTTGGTGGCTGCATAGCCGGGCCGGCCCGTCTCCACAAGGAAGGCCTTGACCTGCCGGTCAGCCACGTCCCGCGCCCAGACCAGGGCAAAGTCGGCGATGGTTCCCGCGCCGATCCAGCGCTTGGCGCCGTTCAGGATCCACTCGTCGCCGTCCAGCCTGGCGGACGTCTCCAGCCCTCCGGAAATGTCGGACCCATGGCCGGGTTCCGTCAGCGCAAAGGCCCCCAGGCTGGTGAAGGCTTCCAGCCCCGGCAGCCAGCGGACCTTCTGCTCCTCGGACCCCAGCTCGGTGAGGGTGCCCACGATCAGTTCGTTGTGGATCCCGGCCAGGGCCGAGAGGGACACATCCGCCCGGGCCAACTCCACATACATGAGCCCTTTGAACAGAAGGGAACTGCCGTCCACCTGGAGCGCCCCAAGGCCATGCCGGCCCAACTCCGCCAACAGTTCGAAGGGGAACTCTTCGCGGTTCCAGTACGGGATGGATGCCTGGCGCACCCTTGCCTGCAGGAATTCGCGGACACTGAGGTACCGCTGGCGTTCGCGCACAGGCAGGAGGTCCGCCACATACATCAGGTCCGCGTCAGGAAAAGGGAGTGCGTCGGCGGGACGTTGCGGCTGCAGGGGCTCCACGGGCTGCACGGGTATAAGTCCCTTCCGCTTCACCTAACCATTGGATGTCCTAGTATATTCACAAGGCTAGGAAAAGTGAGCCACGTCACCACAAGGAAAGGTGTGCCATGGCCGCCCCGCTGTCCCGCGATCCCATTGCTGAAGCCCAGCGGAACTGGGAAGAACACGGCTGGGGGGATGTGGCCGCTCCGATGGCGGCCATAACGGCCATTATGCGCACCCAGCAGATCCTGCTCGCCAGGATCGAGTCCATCCTCAAACCGTTCGGCCTCACCTTTGCCCGCTATGAACTCCTGGCGCTGTTGAGCTTCGCCAGGAAGGGCTCGCTTCCCATGAACAAGGCGAGCGCCCTGCTCCAGGTCCACCCCACGTCCATCACCAATGCAGTGGACCGGCTGGAACGCGCCGGCCTGGTGGCCCGCTTCCGGCACCCTACGGACGGCAGGACCACGCTGATTGAACTCACCACCGAGGGGCGCACTATTGCCAAGCGTTCGACGGCGGCACTCAACGCCGAGGTGTTCAGCGCACCTGGGTTTGATCCCGGCGACGTGGAACACCTGATCCGGATCCTCCACGCCTTCCGCCGGAACGCCGGCGATTTTGAGGAGTGAAGGGGATTGTTTGGATTGGTGATGCGGCTGGTCAGCGCCGGAACTTTGCCCGCTTGAACCGCCTGACCACGAGTGCGATCACCGCAACCCCCAAGGCAGCGTAGACAGCGTAGTTCAGGAATCTGGAGTACTGCTCGATCAGCTGGTACTGGGTGCCCAGGAGGTACCCCAGGCCAATCAGTGCTCCGTTCCAGAGGCCGCTGCCGGCCAGGGTGAACAGGCTGAAGGTGCCCACCGGCATGCGGGACGCCCCCGCCGGGAGCGAGATCAGGCTGCGGATCCCGGGGAGCAGCCGGCCGAAAAAGATCGATGACCTGCCGTGGCGGCGGAACCAGCCTGCCGCATGTTCAAAATCCTCCCGGTCCACCAGCGGAAGCCTGGACAACCCCCGGATGGAACGCTCCAGGCCCAGTTTGGCGCCAAGCCAGTAGAGGAACAGTGCACCAAGGTAGGCCCCGAGGGTGCTGGTGACGAACACGAGCAACAGGTTCAGGGCTCCCTGCTTGGCGAGGTAGCCGGCCAACGGCAGGATCACCTCGCTGGGGATAGGCGGCACCACGGTTTCGGCCAGGGTGAACGCACCTACACCCCACTCGCCCAGCCGCTCTATGGCGCGGGCAGCCACACCTACCAAACCGGTGAGATTGCCTGTCGAGCCACCAGCATCCGCCGCCATCGCCCACATACAATTCCCCCATCCGGTTCAAGGTTGCCCTGCCCTGTCTACCTTACGCACCTGTAAACAGGCTGGGCCCATCCTTACCGGTGCCTGAATTCCGGCTGGCGCTTCTCGGTGAACGCCGCCATGCCTTCCTTCTGGTCCTCGGTGGCGAAGAGGGAGTGGAACAGCCGGCGCTCGAACAGGACCCCCTGGGCCAGCCCGGTTTCGAAGGCGGCATTCACGGCTTCCTTCGCCACCATGGCGGCGGGCTTGGACTTGGACGCGATCACCTCGGCAGCCTTGAGGGCTTCCTCCAAAACATCCTCCGCAGGCACCACCCGGGACACCAGGCCGCAGCGGTCAGCCTCCTCCGCTCCAATGAACCGCCCCGTGAGGATCAGGTCCATGGCCTTGGCCTTGCCCACAGCGCGGGTCAGCCGTTGCGAGCCGCCCATGCCCGGCAGGACGCCCAGGTTGATCTCCGGCTGCCCGAACTTGGCGTTGTCCCCCGCGATGATGAGATCGCACATCATGGCCAGTTCGCACCCGCCCCCCAGGGCGAATCCGGACACGGCGGCAATGGTGGGAATGCGGAGCCGGGTGAAATCCTCCCAGCCGCGGAACCAGTCGGCGGCGTACATATCGATGTAGCCCTGGGCCGCCATCTCCTTGATGTCAGCCCCGGCAGCAAAAGCTTTGCCAGAGCCCGTGATGACCACCGCCCCGACGCCCGGATCGGCATCCATGATCCTCACGGCGGACACGAGTTCCTCCATGGTGGCCTTGTTGAGGGCATTAAGCGCCTGTGGCCGGTTCAGCGTCACCAGGCCTACCCGGCCCCGCTGTTCCACGAGGATGTTCGCGTATTCCGTCACTCCGGGCTCCCGTCGTCCTGCGCTGCATTGCGTGCTGCGCTTGGTAGTGCACCGCCTGATGCGTCGTGCGGTGCACTGCTTCTTGAAATGTCTGGTTCGGTGCCGGCCCGGTGCCCGGACATGGCGCGGATGTCCGTGATGATGCCCGAGAAGTCCCTGCCGGCGCCCTCCCCCGCGGCAAACGTATCGTAGATTTCGGCAGCCAGCGGGCCCATCCGCGCCGCCACCCCCGTACTTTTCAGCGCGTTGAGGGCAAGGTTGAGGTCCTTTGCCATCAGGGCTCCGGCGAAACCGGGCTGGTAGTCCCGGTTGGCAGGGCTCGTGGGAACGGGCCCGGGTACCGGGCAGTTGGTGGTGAGCGCCCAGCATTGCCCGGACGCCGCCGACGCTACGTCAAACAGTGCCTGGTGGCTCAGCCCCAGCTTCTCCCCCAGCACAAAAGCCTCGCTGACGGCGATCATGGAGACTCCGAGGATCAGGTTGTTGCAGATCTTGGCAGCCTGGCCCGCGCCGTGCGCTCCGCAGTGGACCACGCGCTTGCCCATGACCTCGAGCAGCGGACGGACGTATTCGAAGTCCTTGTCCTCCCCGCCAACCATGAAGGTCAGGGTGCCGGCTTCTGCGCCCACCACGCCGCCGGAAACCGGAGCGTCCACGGAGCGGTGGCCGGCGCCAACGGCGAGGGCTGCCGCTTCCCGGGCCTCATCGACATTGATGGTGGAGCAGTCCAGGAACATGGTTCCGGGCTTCGCCGCCGCCAGCAGCCCCCGTCGTCCGCCGTTCCCGCGGTAGGCGTCCAAGACATGCCGGCCGCTGGGGAACATCGTGAGGACCACGTCCGCGCCGGATACTGCGTCCTCCGCGCCGGCCGCGGTAGGGACGCCGGCGGCCCCGGCGGCTTCAAGGGCTGCCGGTACCACGTCGAAGCCCGCCACGGGGTAGCCGGCCCTGACCAGGTTCACTGCCATCGGGCCGCCCATGTGGCCAAGGCCCAGGAACGCGACGGTGTACTTTTCAGGCATGGTCAGGCTCCTTCAGCTGCAGGTCCACACTGTTGAGGCCCAGTTCCCGGCTGCCCAGCGGCTCAAAGAAGCGGTCCACTTGGGCAGGCTTCACCCCGGCCAGGGTGGGCGGGTTCCAGCGCGGGTTCCGGTCCTTGTCCACCACCTGCGCCCGGATTCCCTCGCGGAAGTCCGGCGCGGACAGGAACCGGAGGCCAACGCGGTACTCCTGGGCCAGGGCCTCGTCCAGGGTCCGGCCCTTGACCCTGCGCAAGGAGGCCAACGTGACTTTGACCGACGTCGGCGACTTTGCCTCGATGGTGTCCGCGGCCTGCAGGGCCTCGGCGCTCTTCCCGCCCTGGTAGCCTCGCAGGCGCCGCACGATCTCCTCGGCGTCGTCCGAGGCGTAGCAGCTGTCGATCCAGCCCCGCTGCCCCTCCAGCACGGAAGGCGGGGCCTCCTCCCGGTAGCGCCCAATGGCGGCGTCCGGCGTTTCGTCCTCCAGCGCCGCCACCAGGTCGGGCAGCTTTTCGGACCGGACGAAGTGGCTGGCCAGGCCAAGGAACAGGGCGTCCGCTGCGGTCAGGTGGGCACCAGTCAGGGCGGCGTGGGTTCCGGTTTCCCCGGGGGCGCGGGCCAAGAGGAAGGTCCCGCCAACGTCGGGGGCGAAGCCGATGGTTGTTTCCGGCATTCCGGTCCGGGTGCGTTCCGTGACCACTCGGAGGGACCCGTGCGCGGAAATCCCGACGCCGCCGCCCAGCACCAGCCCGTCCATCAGTGCCACGTAGGGCTTGGGGTACCGGGCGATGAGGGAGTTGACTTGGTACTCCGTCTCCCAGAATTGCGCCGTCCGGCCACCGCCCGCCACCATGTCCTCGTAGATCGCCACAATGTCACCGCCGGCACAGAGGCCCCGGTCGCCCGCCCCCTGCACCAGTACCGTGGCAACGCCGTCGTCGTCCGCCCATAGGGTGAGCTGCTTCAACAGCGCCCCAACCATCCCCGCCGTCAGCGCATTCACCGCCTTGGGCCGGTTGAGCGTCACCACCCCCAGCCTGCCGCGGCGCTCGAACAGCACCTCTGCGATGCTGCCTGCAGGTCCGTCCGGATTCCCCGCACGGTTCGCTGCGCCCTTTGCCATGCTTGCAGTCATCAGCTTCCTTCCGGCATCACGAAGCTGGCTCCGTGCCGTATTCCTGAGGGCCACCGTGTGGTGACCGTCTTGGTCTTGGTATAGAAACGGAACGCGTCCGCGCCGTGCTGGTTCAGGTCGCCGAACCCTGAGGCCTTCCAGCCCCCGAACGTGTAATAGGCGATGGGCACGGGGATGGGGACGTTGATGCCCACCATGCCCACGTCCACCCGGGTGGCGAAATCCCTGGCGGCATCGCCATCGCGGGTGAAGATCGCCACGCCGTTCCCGAACTCGTTTTCTGTGCACAGCCGCAGGGCGTCGTCGTAATCAGCCGCCCTGACGACACTGAGGACGGGACCAAAAATCTCGTTGCGGTAGATGGCCATGTCCTTGGTGACGTGGTCAAAGAGGGTTGGCCCTACCCAGAAGCCGTCTTTATGCCCCTTTACGCTGAATCCCCGGCCGTCGGCCAGCAGAGTGGCGCCTTCGTCCACCCCTGCCTGGATGTAGCCCTCGATGCGTTCCTTGGCGGCAGCGGTGACAACCGGGCCAAAGTCAGTGTCCTTGTCCAGGCTGGGGCCCACCTTGAGCGCCTTGACCCGGTCCTGGAGCCTTGCCACCAGCCGGTTGGCCGTTTCCTCCCCCACCGGCACTGCCACTGAAACAGCCATGCATCGCTCGCCCGCGGAGCCGTAGCCCGCACCGACCAGGGCGTCGGCTGCCTGGTCCAGGTCCGCGTCGGGCATGACCACCATGTGGTTCTTGGCGCCGCCAAAGCACTGCGCCCGCTTTCCGTGGGCCGCGGCCGTGGCGTAAATGTACTGTGCGATGGGGGTGGAGCCCACGAACCCGACTGCTTTTACCCGGGGATCCTCCAGCAGCGCGTCCACTGCCTCCTTGTCTCCGTTCACCACGTTGAACACCCCGTCCGGAACACCTGCCTCGGTGTACAGCTCGGCCAGGCGGAGGGGCACGGAGGGATCGCGTTCGGAGGGCTTCAGGATGAAGGCGTTGCCGGCGGCCAGGGCGGGGCCGGATTTCCACAGCGGAATCATGGCGGGAAAGTTGAACGGCGTGATGCCGGCAACCACGCCAAGGGGCTGGCGCAGCGAGTGGATGTCGATCCCCGGGCCCGCGTCGCTGGAGAACTCGCCCTTGAGCAGGTGCGGCGCGGCGGCAGCGAATTCCACCACTTCAAGGCCGCGCTGGATATCGCCTTTCGAATCGGCGAGGGTCTTGCCGTGCTCCGAGGAGAGCAGCCTGGCGAGCCCATCGATGTCCCGGTTGGCCAGGTCCACGAACCGCAGCATGATCCTGCCGCGCCGCTGCGGGTTCATGGCTGCCCATTCCCCCTGCGCCTTCTCAGCAACAGCGACGGCGTTCCGTACCTCGTCCCGGCCGGCGAGCGGTACCCGGGCCTGGACCTGGCCGGTGCACGGATCAAAGACGTCGCCAAAGCGGCCCGACAGGCCGGCAACATGCTGGCCGCCGACAAAATGGGACAGTTCGCGGACCATGGCTGCAGGCTCCTTCGCATGTGATCCAGGTCATTCCTGGTTGCGAATATACTCGGACTTCCTACTAACTTCCATACGGGCTGCCCTGCCCTGGGGCACTGGGGCGGGCGCCGCCGTCGTGCCCACATTGGTGCCCGGTTTCGCCTGGCTCGGCCCCACGCGTGCGCGGGTCCGCGCCGTTGTGCCCCGTTTCGGAGCCCTGCCCGGTCCGCATTTCCAGCGCTCAAGGTAGGTTAGGAACTGTGAAGATTGCTACCTGGAATGTGAACTCCCTCCGTGCCCGCGCCGACCGCGTGGAAGCCTGGCTTCAGCGCAGCGACTGCGATGTCCTGGCCATCCAGGAGACAAAGTGCAAGGACGACAACTTCCCGTGGGAGCTCTTTGAGCGGATGGGCTACGAGGTTGCCCACTTCGGCGTCAACCAGTGGAACGGCGTGGCCATCGCCTCCCGGGTGGGGCTGGAGGACGTGGAACGCACCTTCCTGGACCAGCCCTCGTTCGGCAAGGCCGGCAAGGATCCTGTACAGGAAGCCCGCGCCATGGCTGCCACCTGCGCCGGCATCCGCATCTGGAGCCTGTACGTCCCCAACGGCCGTTCCCTGGACGACGAACACATGCCGTACAAGCTCAAATGGCTCGAGAGCCTGAAGACGCACGCGCAGGAACTCGTCACGCAGGACCCCGGGGCCCAGGTGGCCCTGATGGGCGACTGGAACATCGCACCGTTCGATGACGACGTCTGGGACATCGATCTGTTCGTCAACAACCGCTACACCCACGTCAGCCCGCCCGAGCGTGCCGCCTTCCACGCCTTCGAGTCAGCCGGCTTTACCGACGTTGTGCGCCCGTACACCCCGGGCCCGGGCGTGTACACCTACTGGGACTACACGCAGCTGCGCTTCCCCAAGAAGGAGGGCATGCGGATCGACTTCGTGCTGGCCAGCCCGGCCCTGGCGGCACGCGTCACCGGCGCTTCGATCGACCGCGAGGAGCGCAAGGGCAAGGGCGCCTCGGACCACGCCCCCGTGCTGGTGGAACTGGCGGACTGATGGCAGCATCCTGGACCCACATTAGGAGGCCCTGATGACCGGAAACCTCTACCGGGGCCAGGCCGGCCTGCCGTTCTCGTCCACCCTCCGGGTCTACGAGCCGCTGGAGGCCTTCCCCGAGGAGCAGCGCCAGGCAATCCAGGCGGAGGGGGCGCGCTCGGCTTCCCGCGCCGCCGTCGAAAATGCTGAACTGCTGGCCTCGCTGGGACGCATCACGCGCTCCGGCGGTGATCCCTTCCCCACGGGACGCACGGACCTGGTGCGCGTCACCACTGCTCCGGCACCAACCAGCGGAACCGCCGGTGAAGCATCCGACGACGGTGCTGACGAGGAGCCTGTGCTGCTCTACTGCCCCAGCCAGCTGGTGCTCCGGGCCGGTTTGGCGGCCAACGCCCTGATGGAAGGCATCCACGGTCCGCTGGCCGAGCTGCTGATCCCCGAGGAGCAGCGGGACAAGCATCAGGAACGGATAGACCAAGTCAAGGCCCGCGACGGATCCGTCCGGGTGCACACCCGCGCCTCCACCTGGGGAATCCCTTTCAGCTGGTTTTCCCTGTTCATGGAATCAGACCACAAGGACGTGGTGGAGGCCGGTGGCCGGATCGTCACCGTACGGGTGTGGGCGCCCATAACGGACGCCTTGGAGCGCGCACGCTACGCCGTGGCGAACCTGGCCCTCGCCGCACCGGACCTGGACATGCTGGACGACCTCGCCCAGCTCACGGAATGGCTGGAACTGTTCCACGTCAATTCGATGGTGGAGCTCGATTACGGGGCTGTTGCCGACAAGGTGTACCCGGACGATTCGCCCATGGACATCCGGCTGGGCATTGAATGCCTTGCTGAGGGGGACATGACCGGCGCCGCTGCAGCCTACCGGCGCCTGGCATCCCGGTGGATCCCTATCCGCCAGCTGGCGCGCGCCTCCTGACGCTGGCCGCGCAGGCCAGGCGTTCAAGCCTGGGGCGGCGCCGTTGTCCTTCGGACGATCAGTTCATGGGGCGCGACGGCGGACCGGACGGCGCCGATCTCGCCGTCCAGTTCGTCCAGGAGCATCTTGGTAGCCAGTTCGGCCTGCTCATCGGGCCGCTGGCCAACAGTGGTCAGTCCCATGGCGTCGGCGAAATCGTGGTTATCGATGCCCACCACGGAAAGTTCCTCCGGAACCCGGATGCCAAGGCGGGCCGCTTCAAAGATGACGCCCATGGCCATTTCGTCCGAGGCGCAGAAGATGGCAGTCGGCTTCTTCCCCGGCTTGGACCAGAGACGCCGCAAGGCTTCCTGGCCGCTGCGGACGGTGAAGTCACCCCATTCATCCCACTCCGGGCGCGTGGGGAGGCCGGCTGCCGTCATGACATCCTTGAATGCAAGGATGCGGACCCGGGGAACGTCGAAGTTCAGGTCCGTCTCGTCGTCTCCGTGCAGCAGGGCAATGTCCCGGTGGCCAAGGTCGATCAGGTGGCGGACGGCAGCGGAGGCAGCGGCATAGTCGTCGATGCCGATGTAGGCACACTCTTCGACGTGGCCCCCCACCACCACCAGGGGGATGTCGATTTTCTGCAGGTGGTCCAGCTCTTCATGGGTCAGAGCCATACACAGCACCAGCAGGGCATCGATCTGCTTGTAGACCATGGTCTTGCTGAAAAGCCGCTCCCGGTTGCTCCCGTGGCCGCCCAGGTTGAAGAGCGAAAGATTGTAGTTGCGGGCATGCAGCTCGCGGTCCGCGCCCTCGATCGCCTTGGAGAAGAACCAGCGGCTCACGAACGGGGCAAGGACCCCGATGGTCCTGGTGCGTCCGGTGGCCAGGCCGGACGCGGAGGAGGAAGCAACGTAGCCCAGGTTCCCGGCGACCTCCAGGATCTTCTCCCGGGTGGCAGGCGATACCCGGGGCAGCCCCCGTACCGCCCGCGAAACCGTGGCAGTGGAAACTCCTGCTGCTGCGGCCACATCCTCGATGCTGACACCGCTGTGGCCTCCCCGTTGAGACCTTTCAGTTGTGCGTGCCACGGTGTCCCCTCATGTACTCCCTGCAGGTACCCGCCCTGCTTAATGCGATACGCCTGTGCCAATCGTATTTTGGACACAGGCCTGCCTCGCAGTGTTACCGCGCCGGGTGGACGCCGGCAGCGGGTAAGCCGTGCTACTTCCGGTCCGGCAGCCGCCGCCGCAGCCGCACCATTCCGTACAGTGCCAAAAGCATTGCCAGCAGGCCCAGGGCCCAGCCGAGGGCGGGCTGCGCAGTCACCTCCATCCAGACGGTGACCACCAGCAGGACCAGGGCCCAGAAGCCGAGGAACCCGATGATGATGTCAAAATCCTCGCCGGACCTCAGGAGCCGGCGGCTGCCTCCCGCCCCCGGAGTGCGGGAGCGGGAAGCGTCGCGTGTCACTTGACCGCACCCGCCGTCAGGCCGGCAACGATCTTGCGCTGGAAGACCAGCACCAGGATCACCAAAGGAATGGTGACGATGGTGCCTGCCGCCATGATGGCGGTGTACGGAATCTGGTTGGGCTGCGCGCCGGCAAAGCTGGCGATGGCGACCGTGACCGGCTTCGTTGCCTCATTGGACAGCTGGCTGGCGATCAGGAATTCATTCCAGGAGGAGATGAAGGCCAGGATCGCCGTGGTGAAGATGGCCGGGGCTGCCAGGGGCATGATCACTTTCCGGAACGCCTGGCCCTGCGTGCAACCGTCAACACGGGCTGATTCCTCAAGCTCCCACGGCATCTCGCGGAAGAAGGAGGTCAGTGTGTAGACGGTGAGCGGCAGGACGAAGGAGATGTTCGGGATGATCAGGGCCTGGTAGGTGCCCATCCAGCCGATGTTGGTGAACAGCTGGAACAGCGGCGTGATCAGGGCAACGCCGGGGAACATGGAAGCGCCCAGGATGAACCCCAGCACAAGGTACTTGAACCGGAAGTTCAGGCGTGCCAACGCATAGGCGGCGAAGACGCCGATCACCAGCGAGACCACCGTGACAGTCACGCCGATGATGATGCTGTTGATGAGCGCCTGGCCGAACTTGTTGCCGAACGACGTATCGAAGGCAGTGATGAAGTTGTCCATGGTCACGTGCGTGGGCCAAGGCGTGGTGTCGTAGGTGAAGCCCACCTCGCGGAACGCCGTCACCACCATCCAGTAAGCCGGTGCAAGGCACCAGATCAGGATCACGACGGCGCTGATATAGGTGCGGGCGCTGGCCCACTTTTCCCGGGTCTGGGCGGCCTTGCGGCCCTTGTCCTGCTGCGCCCGCAATGCCGTGGCGGCAGTTGTGGTTGTCATTTCTTCCCCTTACCGGTGGCTCCGCTTTGTTCCACGACGTTCGCACCGAGGAACCGGACGAAGATGAATGCGACCAGGAAAATGATGATGAACGTGATGGTGGACAAGGCAGCTGCCGAGTTGAACCCTTGCCTGATCTGGTTGATCACCAGGATGGAGAGCGTGGTGGTGTTGTTGGCACCGCCGGTCAGGATGTAGGGAAGGTCGAACATGCGCAGGGCGTCCAGGGTACGGAACAGGATGGCCACCATCAGCGCGGGCTTCACCAGCGGAAGCGTGATGAGGCGGAAGCGCTGCCAGGCAGTGGCGCCGTCGACCTTTGCGGCCTCGTAGACCTCAGCCGGAATCATCTGCAGGCCGGCAAGGATCAGCAGCGCCATGAACGGCGTGGTTTTCCAGGTGTCCGCGATGATCACTGCCCACTTCGCCGGCCATTCGCTGCCGGTCCACAGGATGGACGCATTGAACAGCTTGTTGATGATGCCGTTGAAGTCGAACATGAAGAGCCACAGCTGGGCCGTGACAGCGGTGGGGATGGCCCACGGAACGAGGACGGCTGCGCGGACCAGGCCGCGGCCCTTGAACGTCCGCGCCATGATCATGGCCATCCAGAAGCCAAGCACTGTCTCGAAGGCCACGGTGATGACGGTGAAGAGGAAGGTGGTCCCGGTGGCGGTCCAGAACTGGCCGCCCAGGGTGCCCGGCGGGCAAGCGACGGTACCGCCGTTCGGGGCGGCGCACTGCTGCCCCAGCCAGTTCACGTAGTTTTGGATCCCCGCGGGGCCGCCGGCGGTGAACAGCCCGGTGGCCGGGTCCAGCCCCGCGTCCTTCTGGAAGGACATCACAATGGCGCTGATGATGGGGTAAACAATGACGATGCCCAGGGCAATGATGGTGGGAGCCAACAGCCAGGAGGCCCATTTGCCTTGGCTGAGGATCGCGTTGTCTTCACCTACACCTTTGGGACCGTGGTGTACATCGGGGGCGCCCGACGCCGGCTTTACCGGCGTCGGGCCCAATTCGGTTGCCATGGCTAAGCTACGATCCTGCGCCAGCGGACTCGATGGACTTCTGCATGTCGGACAGCGCGTCCTTCGCAGGCTTCTCACCCTTCAGTGCAGCGTAGGCATTTTCCTGGATCGCCTGCGTGACAGCCGGGTAGAACGGGGTTACCGGACGGGGAACAGCGTTCTCGATGGAAGTCTTCAGCACCGGCAGGTACGGAAGCTTGGCAACCAGTTCTTTGTCTTCATACAGTGCGCCGAAGACCGGAGCCAGGGAGCCCTGGGTTGCGAAGAACTTCTGCTGTTCTTCCTCGATCAGGAACTTCACGAAGTCCAGGGAAGTTGCCTTGTGGTCCGAGTAGACGCTGATGGCTGCGCTGTGGCCGCCGAGGGAGGAGGCGCCGGGGCCGTCCTTGCCCGGCAGGGCAGCCATGCCCAGCACGTCCTTCACCTTGGAGGAACCTTCAGTGGTGGCCAGGTTGTAGACGTAGGGCCAGTTGCGGAGGAAGAGCAGCTTGCCTTCCTGGAACGCGCGGCGGCTTTCCTCTTCCTGGTAGGTGATGGCCTCGGCCGGGATGTTCCCGTTCTTGAAGGCCTCCACCAGGTTGTTCAGGCCCTTTTCTGCCTCGGGGGTGTTCAGGTTCGGCTTGCCCTGGTCATTAAGGACCGATCCGCCGGCCGAGTTGATGGCCTCGGAAGCATTGACCGTGAGGCCTTCATACTGCTTGAACTGTCCCGAGTAGCAGCCCATGTTGTTCTGCTTTGCGATGGAGCACATCCCCATCATCTCGTCCCACGTCTTGGGTGCTTCCGGCACCAGGTCCTTGCGGTAGTACAGAATGCCGCCATCGGAGGACACCGGGGCTGCGTAAAGAGTGCCCTTGTACGAACCGGCTTCGACCGTAGGTTCAAGCATTCCCTTGGTTTCCACTGCCATCTTGTCCTTGAGCGGCTGCAGCCAACCCTTGGCTGCAAACTCGGCAGTCCACACAACGTCCACGCTTGCAACATCGTAATCGGCGTTCTTGGCCTGGAAGTTCTGCACCAGGTCGTCATGCTGCTGGTCGGCCTGGTCGGTCTGCTCCTTGAACGTGACCTTCTCGTCCGGGTGGGCAGCATTCCACTTTTCGATCAGGGGACGCACCACGTTGCTGTTGTCTTTGCCTTGGACGTACGTAATGGGACCGCGGCTGTCCAGGTTCTTTTCGGCGTCGCCGCCGCCACCGCCAGTGGTCCCGCCGCCGCCTCCGCCGCCGCATGCGGTCAGGGACAGGGCCAGGACACCGGCAGTTGCAGCCGGCAGTAGGAATCTAGGGGTTTTCATGGGCTTGAAGCTCCTCGCTGAGTGACAAGTAAGTCGGCAGTGCGCTTGCTAGGTGAGGTTGATGTGGTGACCATCACACTAGTAATGTTGCTCGTGGTTATGCAAGCGTTTACATCAAAAAGTTATCTGAGAGGAACCAAATGTCCAACCCGGCCGTTCCTGCCTCCGACACTTCCCGGGAATGGTGGGCCGATGCCGTCGTCTACCAGATCTACCCCCGGTCCTTCGCGGACGGCAACGGTGATGGCATGGGCGACCTCCGCGGGGTAATGGACCGCCTGCCCTACCTGGAACGGCTGGGAGTGGATGCCATTTGGCTGTCGCCGTTCTACAAATCTCCCCAGGCCGACGGCGGCTACGACGTTGCGGATTACCGGCAGGTCGACCCCCTCTTCGGGTCCCTGGCGGATTTCGATGCGATGTTGCAGGAAAGTCACCGGCGAGGCATGAAGGTCATCGTGGACCTGGTCCCCAACCACACCTCCGACGAACACGAATGGTTCCGGGAAGCCCTTGCGGCCCCGCCGGGTTCCCCTGAACGCGACCGCTACATCTTCCGCCACGGAAAAGACGAGGTGCCCGGATCCGGCGACGGCAACCGGGCACCGAACAACTGGAAATCGATTTTCGGAGGACCGGCGTGGACCCGGATCACCGAGGCGGACGGCTCCCCCGGTGAGTGGTACCTCCACCTGTTCGACACGAAGCAACCGGACCTGAACTGGGAAAACCAGGAAGTGCGGGAGGAAATGCGTTCCGTCCTCCGCTTCTGGCTGGACCGTGGAGCGGATGGCTTCCGGGTGGACGTTGCCCACGGGATGGTCAAGGAGGCCGGCCTGCCGGACTGGGATGGGGTCGCGGCAATGGTTGAAGGTACATCGGCTGAGGGCAAGGCGGCTGAGGGCAAGGTGGAGGTGCACAGGGAACCCTCCCTGCCCGGCGACGCGCCTGGTGCGCACACCGATGCTGAGGAGCCCCACCGCGCCGTATCCCCCGTGTATCCGCCGTCGCCCTTTTTCGACCAGGACGGCGTGCATGAGATTTACCGCGACTGGCACCGCGTCCTGTCGGAGTACGGCAGCGACCGGATGATGGTTGCCGAGGCCTGGGTGGAACCAGCGGAGCGGCTGGCCCTGTATGTCCGGCAGGACGAAATGCAGCAGGCCTTCAACTTCGACTTCCTGATGGCAGGCTGGGATGCAGAACGGATGTCCGAGGCAATTGACGCGTCCTTGAAAGCCGCCGCAGCCGTGGGTGCACCCTGCACCTGGGTCCTGAGCAACCATGACACCGTCCGCCATTCCACCCGCTTCGGCCTCAAGGATCCCACCACCTTTCCCAAGGGCATCGCGGCGGACGATGAGCAGCCGGATGCCGCCCTGGGAGTGGCCCGGGCCCGGGCCGCCACCTTGGTGGAGCTGGCACTTCCGGGTTCCGCCTACCTGTACCAGGGCGAGGAACTGGGACTCCCTGAGCACACCACGCTTCCGGCGGAGGCCCGCCAGGACCCCACCTTTTTCCGGACGCAGGGGGCGGAAACCGGACGGGACGGGTGCCGCGTCCCGCTGCCGTGGGCGGCGGAACAACCCGGTTACGGCTTCTCAGGGTCCTTCCCGGGCGAAGCGGCCCCGCCCTGGCTTCCGCAGCCCGAGAGCTTCGGCCCGCTGGCAGCCGACCAACAGGAAATCGAGGAGGGCTCCACGCTGCAGCTTTACCGGGCCGCACTGGCCTTCCGGTCCGCCCGGAACCTCGGCAAGGGTTCCCTTGAATGGGCCGAGGTCCACGCGCCGGAAAGCGGGCTGCTGGGCTTCCACAATGGAGATGTCCTGGTCCTGGCCAACATGGGCTTTGCCTCCGCCCCCATCCCGGAAGGCTATTCCGTGGAGCTGTCCAGCGGCACGGAGCCTGCCTCGGAATGGGAACAGATGAGTGAGGTGCCGGTGGACTGCGCCGTCTACCTCACCAGGAGCTAGGAGTTCAGCGGACGCGCTCGGCCCTGCCGAAGCGCGTCCGCGCCCCGGCGCCGATGTGGATGAGCACGGGAATCTTCCTGCCCACCACGTCCTCCAGGGAATCCAGCAGCCCGGCGACTTCCGCGGCGAGCAGGTGCGGTGCGACGCCCTGCCGGGGCAGGAGCCGCACCTTCAGGGCCGGGGACCCTTTAACGTCATAGGTAACCACCGTGGCACCGGCAAGGTCCGGCCGGCCGGCGAGGGCCTGCTTGAGGGCTTGCTCCGCCACTCCCCCGCTGATCCGGACATCCCCGGGAACGTCGCCGGGATCGTACTCGGCGGCCAGCAGGTTGAAGCGGCCCTTGCCCTGCTGCGCGATCCAGGCCACCATGAGGCCGATCAGCACCAGCAGGGCGAAGGCCACCACAATCCACAGCCAGCTCTCCGTGCGGCCAGGGAACCGGGTGGCGTTGAAGGCGCTGTTGGCCGTATCCCAAAGTCCCGCGGACCAGGCGTGCCACCACGGCCTGACCGCCGGCACGGCTGCCAGCAACATCAACAGCACGCCTATGGCCAGGAGCTTGATGCCCAGGACGGCGACCAGGATCCGGTTGAGGAGGCTTGGGGTGCTGTTCATGCCCCGATCACCCCGGACGGCGCCACGTTGATGCGGACCTCGGGTGAGGGGTCGAGCCCCATCTCGTTGAGCTCGTCCTGGACGGCGGCGAGCACGCTTTCGTCCTGGACAGGCACGCCGGACGTTGGCCGGACATTCACCACAACCTGCCGCTGGGAGACCACCACCATCACCTGTTCGGGTGTGACGTTGGCGGCGAGCCGGGCCCGCCGGGCCAGCGAGGACGCGATGACCTCGTCATCCACCACGACGGCGGGTCCGTCGCCTCCGCGTCCGCTTGGTGCCAGAAGGTGCCTGGCACGCCGTCCGGGCAGTACCCCGTTGAGGAAGAAGATCAGGCCAACCATCGCCAGCACGGCACCGATGGCGCCCAGCAGCAGCGGCGGGATACCTTCAGGCAACGCCACGATGCGCTGCGCCGCCACTTGGGGATCGATGAGCCATGGTGGTTCGCCGATGGCATGCACAGCAGCTTCCAGGAGGCCGTACGCGGCCAGCACCATGACGACGACTGCGGCAACGGTTGCCACCACCGCACGGGTTGAATGCGTTTCCCGCCGCAGGATCCGCTCCATGTCGGGCCCATTGGCGTTGCGGACCCGCGTCCGGGGGATGGAAACTTCCGCGCTGCTGCCCTGCCGGGTCCTGTTCACTGCACCCGCCCTCCTTGGCTGGTCCTGACGCCGCTGATCCTGATATCCACCCGGCTCAGCTGTGCGCCGCTGAGCTCTGCCACGGTACGAAGGATGTGGGCTTTGGCGCGGACGGCGCGGTCCCAGATGGAGCCGCCGAAAGCCTCCACCCGGTGGGGGTCGCGGGCTGCCGCCTGCAGCGGCGGTGCGCTGATCGGCGCGACGAGGGACAGCGCCAGCAGGCCGTCGTCGTCGGTCCAATCAGCCCTGACGTCCTGTGCATCGACGCCCAGGGCCTGGGCTGCCGCCGCCTTTGCGAGGCTGGTCAGCGCCTGGGTGCTGATGCGGTTGTGGCCGTTGAGCACCTGCGCCCGCACGGCCGGCGCGGGCGCACTCATGAGGATGAGCGCCGGCCGATGATGGCATCCAGCACGCCGCGCAGGTCCAGTTTGCCCTCCGCGGCGCGGCCCAGCAGCGCTCCGACCGCCATGAAGAGCAGGGAGATAAGGAAGCCCCACAGGCCGAACTGCAGGGACATGAAGGCGACGAACGCGCCCATCGCCATACCGGCTACGGTGAGGTTCACAGCAGCGCCTCCCTTTCTGCAGTTCCTGGGGTGGTTGGCTTGACGGGAGGCGGCACGTAGACGTCCGTGACCTCCACGTTGACCTCGATGACCTGGAGTCCCACGAGCTCCTCGACCGCACGGTAGACGGCCGCCCTGACCTGGTCGGCGAGGGAGTGGAGTGGAGTTCCGTAGCTGGCCACCAGGCTGATGTCCACGGCAACCTGGGTTTCGCCAACTTCAGCATGCACCCCGGCAGCATGGTCCGAACTGCCGACGGCGTCCCGGATGGCGCCCAGGGCGCGTGACGGTCCTGATCCCAGTGAATAGACCCCGGGGACGGCGCGGGCGGCGATTCCTGCCACCTTGGCAACGGCTGTTTCGGAGATTACGGTGCGGCCCAGGGCGGAAGCCGGCGCTGGGACCGGCACGGCGCGGCCCTGGATGGCCGCCTCGGGTTGTGGGTTCTGGTATTCCATCAGGCACTCCCCCTTCTGTTGCTCCCAACCCTATCCCTTGGCTGAGGCTTAACGGCAGAAGCAGGCGCCCGCGCAGGGGAGGTCCGGAACACCGGGGACGGGCGTTAAGCAGAAAAGCACCAGTTCCGAAGAACTGATGCTTCCCAGTGGTGGCTCCGACCGGCGTCGATCCGGTGACCTTTCGATTTTCAGTCGAACGCTCTACCAACTGAGCTACAGAGCCTAGGTGACTAGTCACCATGAGAGCCGGAATTTCTTCCAACAATCAGAGCGACCCTGACGGGACTTGAACCCGCGACCTCCGCCGTGACAGGGCGGCGCGCTAACCAACTGCGCTACAGGGCCTTGCTTTTCTTGCTTCCACAGTATCGCTACTGCTTTTTTCAAGGCCTCCAGCGTACCAGACATTTTCTGCCTGCTTGACCAGTTCCTTGCGTACCCCCAACGGGATTCGAACCCGTGCCGCCGCCGTGAAAGGGCGGTGTCCTAGGCCGCTAGACGATGGGGGCCAGAACCCGTTCGGAACAAAATAAAAGGCGTAAAGCGGGGCTTTCCGTCTTTGTCCTTTGCGTTTCTCCGAACTGGACTCTAAAACTATAGGGCCTAGGCAGGAATTATCCAAAATCGGCCAAAAACACCGCCACGGGGCGGACGGGACGAGTAAAGATGGACGGATGGATGCCGTAGCAGCGCTCAACGAGATCGCCTTCTGGCTGGAGCGCGGACGCGCCGCCACCTTCAAGGTCCAGGCGTTCCGCAAGGCGGCAGCGGCCATCAGCCCGTTGCCGCCGGAGGAAGTGGCCGCACGTGCCCGCAACGGCCGGCTGAAGTCAATGAAGGGCATTGGCGACCGGACGTACCAGGTGATCCGGCAGGCGGTGGAGGGCGAGGTCCCGGATTACCTCACCGACCTCCGCGAGAAGGGCGCCCAGCCGCTGGTTTCCGGCGGAGCTTCCATCCGGGAGGTCCTGCGGGGCGACCTGCACAGCCACAGCGAATGGTCGGACGGCGGCTCCCCCATCGAGCTGATGGTGGCGGCCGCCGGGGTGCTGGGCAGGGACTACCTCGCACTCACGGACCACTCGCCCAACCTCACCATCGCGAACGGCCTCTCGGCCGAACGCCTCCTGGAGCAGCTGGACGTGGTGGAATCCATCAACAGCGGCAATCCCGGCACCCACCCCGGGCTCGACGACGCGCAGGCTGCCGACCCGGTGCGGCTGCTGGCCGGCATCGAGGTGGACATCCTGGAATCCGGGGACCTGGACCAGGAACCTGAGCTGCTGGACCGCCTGGACATCGTGGTGGCCAGCGTTCATTCAAAGCTCCGCGCGGACGGCAGGACCATGACCCGGCGGATGCTCGGCGGAATCCAGGACCCGCACACCAACGTCCTGGGCCACTGCACCGGGCGCCTGGTGGAGGGATCGCGGGGCACGCGCCCGCCGTCGGAATTCGACGCCAAGGAGGTGTTCGCCGCCTGCGCCGAACACAACGTTGCGGTGGAGATCAACTCGCGGCCGGAGCGGCAGGACCCGCCGGACGCCCTGATCCAGCTGGCGCTCGATGCCGGCTGCCTGTTCTCCATCGACAGCGATGCCCACGCGCCGGGCCAACTGGACTTCCTGCAGTACGGAGCCGAGCGTGCCGAGCGGAACGGGGTCCCCGCTGACCGCATCATCACCACCTGGCCGGTGGAACGCCTCCTGGAATGGGCGGGCGCCCGGTAGTCACCGGCGGAACGGGCCTACTTGGCGGCGTCCGCGAGCTTCTGCCGGAAATCCGCCTTGGTGGTCAGCGTGAGCTTTTCGCCGTTGAGGAAAAAGGTGGGGGTTCCGGTCACGCCCAGCGCCTCGCCGTCCGCAATGTCGGCCAGGATGCGCTCCTCCGTCTTGGGGTCGGCCACTGCGGCATCGAACCGGGAAAGGTCCAGTCCCAACTGCTCGGCGTAGGTGCGGAAGAGGGGAGCCTGGGACTGCTGGCTCCCGGCCCATTGCGCCTGGGTTTCAAACAGCCGGTTCGCCATCTGCTGGTACTGCCCCTGCTGGCCGGCGGCCTCGGCTGCCAGGGCCGCCTGCCCCGAATTCGGGTGGGCGGACAGGGGGAAGTGCCGGTGGACGAACGTGATCCTGTCCCCGAACTCCGCCTTGAATTCCTCCACCACCGGGTGGATGGAACCGCAGGACGGGCATTCGAAATCGAGGAACTCCACCAACTGTGCCTTCTCCACGGCCGGGCTGGTCAGCCGGTGGCTGTCCGTCCGCACGAGCTGCTCGGCACCTCCCGGCTGGGGCGCCGATTCCGGTGGCTTCCCCAGCGTCAGCACCGAGTACCAGGCAACACAACCGGCCACAATCAGCGCAAGGATGATCCAGATGACCTTCCTGGCAAGGCGTGCAGAATCGCGGGGTGGAGCCGGGTTTGAGACCATAAACCGCATCCTAGCCGAGGAGCCGGTACCCGGGGCTGCGGGGGCGGCCCGCCTTTTGGCAGGAACTTGCCCAGACATGGCTGATTTCCGCCAGCCAGCAACACCGGCACGCCGCTAGATTTGCCTCATGCCTTCAACCAGCCCCGCCAGCCGGACCACCACCGCACCACCCCAGGCCGCCGCTACCCGGGTGAAGGCGCTCGGGGTGGCTGCCATGGTGGTTACCGTGGTCCTCTGGGCATCGGCCTTTGTGGGTATCCGGGCAATCGGCCCGCACTTTTCCCCCGGCTCCCTGACGCTCGGCAGGCTGGCGATTGCCGCCGTCGTCCTGGCCGTGCTGGTCCTCCCCCAACTGCTGAAGAGCCGGCTGCTTCCCCGGGGCCGGGAATGGTGGCCCATCCTGGGCTACGGAGTGATGTGGTTCGGCGGGTACAACGTGGCGCTGAACGCCGCAGAGCATGTGCTTGACGCCGGAACCAGTGCCCTGCTGATCAATGTCAACCCGATCCTGGTGGCCATCATGGCCGGCATTTTCCTCAAGGAAGGCTTCCCGCGCTGGCTGATCATCGGGAGCCTGGTTGCCTTCGCCGGGGTGGCGCTCATCGCCTTCGGGTCCGGCCAGGCGTCCATGCCCGGGGGACGCACGACGGCGGACGTCGCAGGCGTGCTGCTATGCCTCCTTGCCGCCGTGCTCGCCGCAGTCAGCGTCATCATCCAGAAGCCTGTGCTGCGGAAGTTTCCCGCCGCACAGGCCACGTGGTTCGGGATCGTTGTGGGCGCGCTGTGTTGCCTGCCCTTTGCCGGCCAGCTGATCAGCGAAGTGCAGGCGGCCCCGCCGCAGGCAACCTGGGGGCTCGCCTACCTGGGCGTCTTCCCAACAGCGATCGCCTTCACCACCTGGGCGTACGCGCTCTCGCTGGTGGACGCCGGGAAGCTGGCGGCCACCACTTATCTGGTACCCGGCACCACCATCCTGATTTCCTGGCTGCTGCTCGGTGAAATTCCCGCCGTCCTGGGCCTGGTTGGCGGGCTGGTGTGCCTGGTGGGCGTGGGGCTGACCCGGCGCAGGAGCCGGAATCCGAGAGGCGCCGGGCCGTCCGCTTCCCGCTAAAATCCATGTATGCCAGCCAGCCTGCCGCCGGGCCTGCCGATCGTTCCTGAGGGCCCCAGCGAGCCCCTTCGCTTCACCATGCCCGAGGACGAGTTCGAGGCGGCGGTCCAGGACGCCCTGGATAGCATTCCGGAAAAGTTGGCGGGCGCCATGGACAACGTGGCGGTCTTCATCGAGGACGACTACGTGCCAAAACCCGGGGAGGACCCGGACACGGTCCTGCTGGGGCTCTATGAGGGCGTGCCGTTGACCGAACGTGATTCCTGGTGGGACGCCGGCTCGCTGCCGGACAGGATCACCATCTACCGCGAACCCATCCTGGAGATCTGCTCCTCCCGGGAGGACGTCATCCATGAAGTTGCGGTGACGGTTGTGCACGAAATCGCGCACCACTTCGGGATCGACGACCATCGGCTGCACGAGCTCGGCTGGGGCTAGCCTTGTAGGCATGGGACACGACCACAGCCACACCCACGGAATCACTGCGACGGGCCGGCACCGGAAACGGCTGGTGGCCGTCCTGGTGATCACGCTCGTGGTGGTCCTGGTCCAGGTGGCGGGCGCCGTCCTTTCCGGATCATTGTCCCTGCTGGCCGATGCCGGCCACATGCTCTCCGACGCCGCGGGGGTGACCATCGCCCTGCTGGCCGCGTGGATAGCGGGACGCCCTGCCAGCGACCAGAGAACCTATGGCTACCAGCGCGCCGAGGTGCTGGCCGCACTGGCCAACGCATTGATCCTGATCGTGATCTCCGTGGTCATCTTCACCGAAGCGGTGCGCCGGATCGGGGCGGCACCCGAGGTGCAGACCGGCATCATGCTGTTCGCCGCCATCCTCGGCGCGGCCGCCAATGTGGCGTCCCTCCTGATCCTGCACGGCGCCCACCAGGAGAGCCTGAACGTGCGGGGCGCCTACCTGGAGGTGCTGGGCGACCTGCTGGGATCGTTTGCCGTGATTGCCGCAGCCGTTGTGATCATGGTGACCGGCTTCCAGGCCGCGGACACCATCGCTTCCGTGGTGATCGCCCTCCTGATCCTGCCCCGGGCCTGGTCGCTGCTCCGCGACGTGGTGGATGTCCTGCTGGAGGCCAGCCCCAAGGGCGTGGAAGTACAGATGATCCGTGAGCACATCCTGTCCGTCGACGGCGTCACGGACGTGCATGACATCCACATCTGGACCATCACCTCCGGCGTTCCGGTCTTCTCCGCGCACGTGGTGGTGGAGGACGGGGTGCTCAACGCCCGCGGCGCGGACCAACTGCTGGACAAGCTGATCACCTGCCTGGGCTCGCACTTCGACACCGACCACTGCACCTTCCAGCTGGAACCTGCCAGCCATTCCGAACACGAGGCCCACCAGCACGCCTAGCAAAAGCGTTCGGCGCCCCGCTGTCCGGAACACGGGAACGACACGCCGGCCTTTTGGGTGCGATCAAATGACACTGATGTGTTTTATGTTATTGATGTGACTCTTGTTGCCAAAGTGCAATCTGTCACGTAGCCTCGGACTGCTGGCGGGCATCAGGGGGGGCAGTTGTGTGCCCCCGGACCTCCAGCCCTACCGCTTCGAGGTTTCCTGCAGATGGTTTCAAACAAATCCCAGCGCACGTCACTGCGCACGTCCTTTCTGGGCACGACCCTGCGCGCTTCCTTCTTAGGCACTTCCTTGCGCAAGTCCGCCGCAGTGTGTGCCGCCGTCGTCATGCTGGGGACTGCGGCAGCGCCCGCAGGCGCCCTGCCCGCGCCACAGCGGCCCTCCATCTCCGTCCCGGCCTCACCCGAGATCCCCTCGGCCGAGGACATCGCCGCAGCGAAATCCAGCGAGGCCGCCGCGGCGGACCAGGTGGCCGCGATCGAACGGATCCTTGGCTCCGCGGCAGAATCCCAGCAGGCCGCCTTTGCCGTGGCGATGCAGGCCAACAATGCCTACAGCGAAGCCCTGGTGGAGTTGCAGCAGCGCAGTTCTGCAGCGGCCGCGGCATCAGCCAGGGCCGCGACGGCCCAGGAGCAGCAGGACAAGACCCGCAGGCAGGTGGGGCAGCTGGCCGGCGACCTCTACCGCAACGGCGGGCTGAACCCCACGCTGGGCACATTCGCCAGCGGGGGCGGCGAAACCCTGGAGCAGGCAGCCACCCTCCAGGCCCTTGCGGCAAGCCGGAGCCGGGCCTTTGAAGCTGCAGATGCCGCCGCGGAAGCGTCACGCTCCCTGACCACGGCAGCGCAGGAAGCCACGAAGGCCGCCGACGAGGCCGCGCGGACAGCCGAAACCCGTAAATCCCAGGCGGACGTGGCCAACACAGCCTCCGCCAAAGCCGTGGCGGACGCCAGGGCACAGCGCACTGTCCTGGTGGACCAGCTCGCCCAACTGCGGAACACCACCGTGGCGCTTGAGTCGGCCCGGGTGGACGCCCTGGACCGGCAGCGGGAGGAAGCCCGGCTGGCGGCGCTGACGGCAGCGGCAGAAAAAGCCGCGTCGGAGGCGGAAACCCGGGAGCAGCGCACCACGGCGGACAACCGGCCGGCCGCTGCGGCACCGGCGGCCCCGGCAGTTCCCGCTCCCGCAGCTCCCCCACCCGCGGCTGCTCCCGCACCGGCGGCGCCAGCCCCGCAGGCCCCAGCCCCGGCACCAGCTCCGGCGGCTCCGGCACCCGCTCCGGCGGCTCCGGCACCCGCTCCGGCACCCGCCCCGGCACCCGCCCCGGCACCCGCACCCGCCCCACCGCTTGGCGGAGGAACCTACGAGGCAGCCATCTCGGCGGCGCTGGGCAAGGTGGGCGCGCCCTACTACTACCAGTGGGGCGGTACCGGTCCCTACGGTTTTGACTGCTCGGGGCTGGTGCAGACGGCGTTCGCGGCCGCCGGGAAGTACCTCCCGCGCACGGCCGCGCAGCAGTACGCCTCCGCCTCCACCCACGTACCCATCTCCCAGGCGCGGCGCGGCGACCTGCTGGTGTGGGGATCGCCGTCGAACTTCTACCATGTGGCCATCTACCTGGGGAACGGGCAGGTGGTCCACGCACTGAACCCGCAGGAGGGCATAGCGGTGACCCAGCTCAGCGCACTGGCCGGGATGCAGCTCCACCCGTACGCCGCACGCTACTAGCGCGGTTCAGCTCAGTACGTCCTTGGTGACAAACCGGCCGTAGGCGAGGGCTCCGAACACGGCGACGTATCCCGCCTGCAGCAGGGCGTTGCTGGCGAACGAGTCCCACAGGACGGGCTGGCGGAGCAGGTCCCCGAAGCCCAGCCAGTAGTGGCTGAACAGCCATGGGTGCAGCCACTCAAGCTGTGGCAACTGGTCGAGGACCTGGGACACCACGGAGAGCACCACCGTGGCGGCCATGGCACCCACCGGAACCACGGTGAGGGTGGACAGGAACAGCCCGATCGCGGACAGCCCGGCCAGGGAGACGGCCAGGTACGCGGCGATCAGGAGGAGGCGGAGCGCGGCCTCCGGCGGCTGGATGACGTCCCCTGACAGCAGGGTCACCGGTCCCACGGGGAAAAGCGCCGTCCCGATGGCGGCCCCGGCAAGGGCCACCGTGAGCGGTGCGGCGAGGCCGAAGGCCAGCGCTCCGGCATACTTCACCAGGAGCAGGCGGACACGGCCCGTCGGGGCAACCAGCAGGTACCTCAGTGTTCCCAGGTTTGCCTCGCCCGCGATGGTATCCCCCGCCACCACGCCCACCGTGAGCGGCAGGAACAGCGGGACGGACACCAGCATGGCGGTGAACGCCACGAACAGGCCGTTCTGCGTAATGCGGTCCAGGAAGGCCGGACCACGCCCGGGAGGAACGGCCGAGGAGACCCGGACGGCCACCGCAATCAGGACCGGAATGGCGGCCAGCGCCAGCAGCAGGGCCCAGGTTCTCCTGCGCCGGAACAGTACGGCGATTTCCGAACCCAGAAGGGACCAGCCGGCTCTGCGCGGGAGCGCCGCGGCCTTGACCGCGGACGTTTCCCGGCCCTTGTCCCGGTTCTGGTCCTGCTCCTGGTCCGGCACGCTACTGGGCAACATCGAACCCCTCCCCCGTCAAGGCGACAAACCGGTCCTCCAGGCTCTCCCGTTCCACCGCAAAGCCGCGGACCCGGACACCAGCCCTTACCAGCTCCGCCACCAGGTCCTCCGGGGCAGGGTGTGCCGCCCCGGAGCCCGGGACGGCAAGGGCGGCCGTCACCACGTGCCCGTCCGGCTGGGCCGGTCCCTCCTCCGGCGCCAGGCCCAGCCGGACCAGGACCTCCGATGCCTGGCCAGCGTCCGGCGTCACCAGCCGCATGCGCGAACTCCCGGACCGGCGCAGGTCCGGCAGCGGGCCCTGGGCCACCAGCTTGCCCGCACTCATGACGGCGGCATGGGTGCAGATCTGTTCCACTTCAGCCAGCAGGTGGCTGGAAACAAAAACGGTGGTCCCGTCTGCTGCCAGGGACCGGACTAGGTTCCGCACTTCCCGGGTCCCTTGCGGGTCCAGGCCGTTGGTGGGCTCATCCAGCACCAGCAGTTCGCGGGGGGACAGCAGGGCGTTGGCGATCCCCAGCCGTTGCTTCATGCCCAGCGAATAGGCATGGACGCGCTTGCCGGCGGCGTGGCTGAGCCCCACGCGTTCCAGCGCCGCCTCCACCCGTGCCTTACGCGTTGCGGGATCGGCGTGCCGGCCCGCGGCGTCCAGCCGGTGGAGGTTCGCCGTTCCCGACAGGAACGGGTAGAAGGCCGGTCCCTCCACAAGCGCCCCGACGCGCGGCAGGACATCCTGGAAGCTGCCCGGCATGTCCCTTCCGAGCAGCGTGACCGTCCCGGCGGAAGCGGCCGCGAGGCCCAGCAGCATCCGGATGGTGGTTGTCTTTCCGGATCCGTTGGGCCCCAGGAAGCCGAAGACAGCGCCGGGCGGCACGGCAAGATCCAGGCTGTCCACCGCCACCTGCCGGCCAAAATGCTTTGTCAGCCCGCGTGTTTCGATCGTCAGGCCGTACGCCCAGGGCCCGCGAAGCCCTGCCGCGCCGGTCACGGGGCCGAGGCGGCGGCTTGCAGTGCGTCCGCCGGGACCATGCCCGCAAGGATGCGGCCGTCGTCGGTGAGCAGGACGTTGAAGAGTGCAGTGGAAAGCAGCCGCCCGCCAGGAACAACGACGGCGGCCTGGGCCAGCACCGGATTCTGTGCCAGCGCTTTGCCCAGGGCAGCGGCGGCGTCGGTTCCTGCCGGAAGTTCCGCGATGGTTTCCCATCCTGCCCCTGCCAGGTAGGGCCGGGCCTTTTCCTGGGCATCGGCGGCAAGCTGGTCCGGGGTGATGTGCATTCCGGGATCCCGGGGGTAGCCCGGGCCGTGCGGCAGGCCGTGTGAAGGCGGAAGCTGCAGTTCCTTCACCGTGCTGCCCGGCGGCGGGACGAAGGTGAAGAGGGCGTCATCCGGGGTGTCAAGGGACAGGCTGGTGAATCCGGCGCTGAACGCCGGCTCTGCGGCGCCCCGCGCGGTTACTTGCACGGAGAGCGGCATGCCGTTCCCGCCGTCGACGGCGATGGCCACTTTGCCAACAAGTGTCCCGCCTGTGCGGGGCTCAAGGACGAGGTTGTACGCGGGGCGGCCGGCCACCTGGAGGTCGGGGCCCACCGTTACGGCGGTCGAACTGTCCGCCGCGGCGAGGAACTTCCGAGCCAGTTCCTGGGGCGTCGGCGGCACCGGCATTCCACCCGGGACGGGATCAGCGGGGGAAGTCGTGGGAGGCTGCTGGCCAGGGTCCATCAGCGGCAGGTCGCTGGCGTGGGCCGGCAGGGCCAGGTGCGCCGCCGTGTTGTCCTTGGACGAGTAGAACCAGACGTCATTGCCGTGCCGGATGACGTCCCGTTCCGCGAGCCGGTCCACCACCTGGACGCGCGCCTTGTCCTTGCCGTCCATGAAGATCCGTGCAGTGTGGCGGCCGGTGAGAAACTCAACCGCGGACGCTGCCCCGCCGGCCGACGCCGGACCGGACGCAGGACCGGTTGCCGGCAACTCCGGCAACCCCAGGTCCGAGGACTGTTCCAGGGTGCCTGAGAAGGTGTGCGCGGTGTGGGAGCCGAAGAGGGCGATCACTTCCGCCGGGGTCTTCTCCGGAAGGGGATCGCCGGCCCGCGCGGGGAGGGATCCAACCAGGACGCCGGCCGCTATCACCGCAGGAACAGCCACTGCAGGAATCCATCGCAAATAGGACCGTTTCATGCCGCGGTCCCGCGACGCGGCCATGTTCCGGTAGCTTGCATACCGGCCGCCCATTGTCCGGCCGTCTCCGTCATTGGAGCCCATAATCCAAGGGTACGCCTCAGGACCGCTCGCTTCACCTGCCCGGCGGCCCGCAGGGGGCTAAGCAGGCACTATGGTTCCTGCCCCGCCGTCGACCGTAATTCTTTGTCCCGTGGCAAGCCGGGAGGTGGCCTCCGGAACCCCCACGACGGCGGGAATGCCATACTCCCGGGCCACCACGGCACCGTGCGAATTGGGCCCGCCCATTTCCATCACCAGGCCGCCGGCCGTCAGGAACAAGGGGGTCCAGCCGGGATCGGTGGACGGCGCCACCAGGATCTCCCCGGGTTCAAGGTGGGCACCCACCGGGTCCAGGATTACCCGGGCGGGACCCGTGGCCGAGCCCGCTGATGCGGGGCTGCCGGACAGCGCACCGTTCGCAGCGCCGCCGGCCGCTCCCGCAGCCGCAGCGTGGAGCACCTCGGGCTCGGTGCCGTCCGACAGCAGGACCCTGGGGATGTGCCGCCGGCCAAGTTCGCTGGTGTAGGCGGCGCGCCGCTCCAGGACGAGCTCGCGCAGCCTCCGCGGCTGGCTGGTTCCATTCGCGGCGCCGCTAACCAAGGCCTCCCGGGCCTCCCCGAAATCGAGGAAGAAGATGTCGTCCGCGTGCTCCAGCCAACCGGCGGACTCCAGCACGGCTCCCACCTGGGCCACCTGTTTGCGTACTTCGGCGAGGCCCAGGACCAGCTGGTACTTGGGCAGTTCCCGCAGCCCGGCGAACAACCTGGTGCGGCGCAGTGCAGCGGCAACCAGCAGCGCACGCATCCTGCCGCGGCGCCGGGCCTCGGCAACCAGCCGCTCCACTTCCCCCTCTGCCTCGGCGTTCGCCCTGCTGAACTGCACGTCCGGCGCCAGTGCGGGATCAGTGAGGCGCAGGTAGTTGGCCAAGACACCCAGGATGTGCGTGGGGTCATCGGACCAGCGTGGCAGGCCCACATCGATTTCGGCCACCGCACGTTGCCCGTAGCGGTGAAGGAACCGCACCAGGCCCGCATGCAGGACAGGAGGCAGGTTGCCGGCCTTGAACTCCGCCGCCAGGTCCGCTGGCTGCCCCTCCTCCAGGGCCCTGCGCGACTCGCGGTCATCCTTGACAGCGGATGCCAGCCGCCACAGGTCCAGGTCCATCTCGGTGGTGACGTTCTGCGGCAGGCCCCGGAGAACCTTCTCCAGGTCATTCCAGCGGTCCCGGCCCCCGAGAAGCTTTCCGGCCATCCACAGCGCCGCAAATCCCAGTGCGGGCAGGGGCAGGATGGCGGGGACCACCGCAAACAGCCGGTTGCCCAGGATCTGCTCTGCATGGTCGAGCCGCTGGACCGGTCCCGCCCCCGCCTCCAGCTCGAGGCCGTCCGCGAATTGCTGCGTGAAGCGGTCCAGCCGGCGCAGCGCTGCCTTGGGCCGGAGCAGTCCCCGGAGCACCGACTCTGGGACCCGGGCACGTACGGCGGCGGGCAGGACATGGCGCAGCAGTCCGAACGGGGTCCTGCGGGTCACCGAAAACCGGGGGTCCGTAAAAACCTGGCGCAGCACCATGGCGGACCTGGCTTCCATAACGTCGAAGATCCGCGGAAGGAGCCGGCGCCCCACACTGCTCCTGACCGGCGTTGTGAGGTCAAAGTAAAGGCGCTGCGCCGCCTCCGCGTACGGCGGTGGACCGAGCCGGGGGTCCGGAACGGCGAAACCTGCCGCCTTGGCCACGGAGGAGCCAATGAGCCGCAGCGACGCCAGGCCCATGGGGGTGAGGGGGCGGGTGAGGCCCTGGGCCAGGCTGAAGCACAAGTACACCCTTGTTCCTCCGCCTCCGGACCGGCGTTCCGGCACCGGGAACAGTGTTGTGATGGGCCTGGACTGGGTTAACCAGAGTGCGCCGCGGGCGTCGATGGCCCATTCGGCGTCCTGCGGTGCACCAAAATGCCTTTCCGCCCGCATTCCCAACGCTGCAAGCCCAATGGCCTGGCCGTCCGTAAGGCTGGACGCATTCGCCTGGCCCGGCATGTCCCGCACCTCGGTTCCGCCGCCGGGAAGGGGCCGGACAATGACGCGTTTATCCCCCAGTCTTCGCTCGAGGACCCTCGATTTTTCGGTGTCCACCACAAAGTGGTCCGGATTGACCGCCCCTGAAACCACTGCTTCACCGAGCCCCGGGGCAGCATCGATCACAGCCTCCCGGCGCCTGCCTGTCAGTGGATTGGCCGTGAACATCACCCCGGCCGCCTGGGCGTCAACCATCCGCTGGACTACGACGGCGAGGGCTACTTCGTGCGGTTTGATCCCCAGGGCGGCCCGGTAGGCCACCGCCCGGTCCGTCCAGAGGGAGGCCCAGCAGTCCCGCACGGCCCCAAGGACGGCATCACTGCCGATGACATTCAGGTAGGTGTCCTGCTGGCCGGCGAAGCTCGCGAACGGAAGGTCCTCTGCAGTGGCGGAGGACCGTACCGCCACCGGAGCCGCTGTTCCCAGCGCCGCATATGCCTGCTCCACGGCGGCCACGATCCGCGGCGGAACCGGGATGGCCCGGATGGACTCCCGTGCCCTGCCGGCCAACACAGCGAGTTCGGCGTCCCGGCCGGGGGTTCCCGGGCGCAGTGCGGCCTGGCGGCTGCCCAGTTCTGCGAGCACGCCGTCCTGGACGGTCCTGGTGGCCTCCCTGTAAGCCGCCGTGGTGAGGCAGAACCCTTCCGGCACGGGCAGCCCGGCTGCCATCAGCTCGCCGAGGTTGGCCGCCTTGCCTCCCACCAGCGGAAGCATGCTGCCATCAACCTGGTTGAGGCCCAGGATCAAGGCAGGGGCCGTGTCCCCCGCATGTGGGCGGGTAACCTCCCCGGCCTTTCCTGATGGTTCGGCGGCCATCGCGGCGCTCCCGGCAGCAGGATCTTGTCAGGAGCCGAGAACGGGGCCGAACTTGGCGCGGTCCGCCAACCGGGGGTCTTCACGGTCCGGAACCACCATGACGGGGCCCTTGGCATGGTGGAGTATGCCATCGGACGTGGAGCCCAGGAGCATTCCGGTGAAGCCACCCCGGCCGCGGGTGCCCACCACCACCAGTTCCACATGCCGGCTTTCCTCGACGAGGACGTCCACCGGCGAACCGTCCTTCAGCTCCGATTCGGTGTGAAGATTGGGGAAGTGGCTGCGCAGCCACGCCATGCCGGCGTCCAGGGTCACCTGGATATCGGCGAAAAGGGCTTTGCGGTCCATGGGAGCCGGCACCCACGCCAGGGAGCCGCTGTACTGCGGCACTGCACAGACCACGCGCAGGGTTGCGCCCAGGCGTTCCGCCTGGTCTGCCGCCTCCAGGACGGCCACCCGCGCCTGCTCCGAGCCGTCAACGCCCACCACCACCACATTCTCCACGCGCTGGTGCCCGGCTTTGGCCTGCTCTGCCTTGATGCGCCTGTCCTCGGTGGTTTCGCCCAGCCGGTCCGCGCAGATCAGCGGCACGGTCACGGTGGGGCATTTGGCGTGGGCTGGCAGGGCGCTGCTCACCGAACCGAGGAGCCTGCCCACAAAACCGCCGCGGCCGCGGGTGCCAAACACCAGGAGCTCGGCAGTCTGGGACATCTCCAGAAGTACTCCGGAGGCATCGCCGTTCTCCACGGATGCGGTGACATCGAGGTCGTAGGTGGAGATCTTGTCCAGGGCCTGCTTGACCACCGCCTCGGCGCCCTCACGGATCACCGAGTCGTCCACGGTTGCATAACCGCCGTCGAGGCCCGATGCGGCGAAGATGGGCACCGAGTAGGCGGTGACGATATGCAGCGGACGGCGCCGGCGCTGGGCCTCGCGCGCTGCCCACACAAGCGCGCACTGGCCGTGGTCTGAGCCATCCACGCCAACAACGATCCCCTCGGGAGCAGCAGTGCTGCCGCCGTCCTGCGGGTCCGGATGCAACTCTTGTGCGCCCATGGGGCCGCCTCCTCGCGATACTGCCTGATGTTGCGGCTATTCTGCCAGAAACCGGACCCTTCCCCGTGCACCCGTACCCCGGCCTGAGCTGGGAAGGAAGGCCTGCTTCCGCTTCCCACTATTCTCCGTCGCCGGTGCCATAGCAAGCGGGAAACACCGGGTTATCCACAGGCGCTCCAGCGGTCCGGGAAAGCGCCTTCAAGGCGTGGGAAGGTGTTTTCGGTTTGGGCTATCCACCGCCGGAAATGTTCTGTAGTCTTCAGGACATTGTTGGTCCGGGACGCCTACTGCCTCTTTTCGCCAGGGCTGCCCGCCAACGTACTGCGGCCGGACTTTGGGGGTAACGGGACGCATGCGGGCGAGGACGCCTGCACCTGCCGAAACTTCGAAGGAGGGAAACTGTAGTGTCAAGCATGCCTGGGAATGCCGGGACCGAGCAGACCACCACCGTGATCATTGGCACGGGCCTCTCCGGGCTTGCCGTGGCCGCTGAGCTGTGCCGCCGCGGGGTGGACTCGATTGTGGTGGACGGACTGGACATCCTTGGCGCCGCACAGCCGGCCAACACCGCTTCACTGCAACGCTGCGACGCGGCGGATTCCGCCACCCTCCGCGAGCGGAACGAGATCCTGCGGCACCTGCGCAATTACGCCGCCAGCCATGCCGTGGACGTGCGGCACACCACCCGCGCTGTCCAGTTGACCATGCTGGACGGTCCTGGAACCGCCGCTCCGCAGTGGGAAGTCCACACCCCTACCGGCATTCTGGTGGCCGACCATATTGTCCTGACCCGCTGCGCCCACAGCCAGTTGCGGCGCATGATCAACGACTTCGGGATCGCCGTGGGCCGGAACCTCGCCGCTGCCATGCGGGCAATCGGCATCTACCTGGTGGGCGTGGGCGAGCTCATCACCCCATCACCCAAAGAGGTCCTGCGCCAGGCCAAGACCGTGGGCCAGGCGATCTCCGCAAAAGTCCATCCCGACAGCGTCGCCTTCCCGGGCACCGGAAGCTTCGCGGCCCTGCCCTGCTAGCGTCAGCGAAGGCGCCCGCCGGTGCCCGTCAGCCCTCCTCGTCCGTGCCGGCCGTGAGCCTGCGCCTGGCGAGGACGGCAAGGGTAGCCAGCAGCCCTGCCGCGACGGCGGCGAAAATGACGATGCTCCACTGGAACGGCTGCCCGGCGTCCGCCGGGTCCGCGGGTTCAGCCGTGGTTCCGGGCTGCGCCGTCCCCATGGCCGGAGCGGTGCCAGGAACCGTACCGGCCGCCGTCGGACTTCCTGCCGGTGATGCGCCCGGCGCGGCGGAAGCGGCCGTAAAAACAAACGTCCCCTCGATGGGGTGCGAGTCCGAACTGACCACGCGCCAGGCGACGGTGTACTGCCCGGCCGGGCCTCCCGCCCTGACCTTCTGTGACGCCACGTTGTCCACGATCTCCACGGGACCGTCCGCCCACTCGGCGCCGGCGGCGTCCTTGACGGAGATGGAGGCACCAATCCCCAGCGGATTCTTGTTGAACGTGACCGAAACCTGTTCCGGGGGCGCGGTAACCGAGGCGCCCTGTGCGGGGCTGGTGGACTCGGCGGCGTCATGCGCGGCTGCGGGCCCGGCAAGGCCCAGCACGGCAGCGGCGAAAACGAGGATTCCAAGCCCAAGGGCCAGGATCCGGCGGCGGATGGGACGCATGCTGTGGGGGCTCCTTGTGTTGGCTTCCTTACAGACTAGGCGAAATTGCCTGCCGCCCAGCCGCCGTCCCCATAGGATTCAGGTATCCCCACAGACTTCCCCGGAGGACTAATGCTTAAGCAAGGCTCTGCCCTGGACCGGTATTTCAAGATCACCGAACGCGGTTCCAACCTTTCCCGCGAGATCCGCGGCGGCTTCGCCACGTTCTTCGCCATGAGCTACATCGTGGTGCTGAACCCCCTGATCCTCTCCGGACCGGACTCCAGCGGCACCACGCTGGGGTTCACCGCCGTTGCCGCCGTAACGGCCTTCGTGGCCGGCCTCCTCACCATCCTGATGGGCGCCTGGGCGCGGCACCCCTTCGCGCTCGCCACGGGCCTGGGCGTCAACGCCTTTGTAGCCGTCACTGTTGCCACCAATCCTGAACTGACGTGGCCGGACATGATGGGCCTGGTGGTCCTGTCCGGCGTCACCATGCTGATCCTGGTGCTCACCGGGTTCCGCACCGCCGTCTTCAAAGCCGTTCCGGACGGGCTGAAGACGGCCATTGTGGTGGGCATCGGGCTGTTCATCGCCCTGATCGGGCTGGTCAATGCCGGCTTCGTCCGCCGTATCCCCGACGTGGCCGGCACCACCGTCCCCGTGGGACTGGGCTTCGACGGGAAGCTCCTGGGCTGGCCCACCGCCGTGTTCGTTTTCGGCCTGATCCTGACCATCGCCCTGGTGGTCCGCAAGGTCAAGGGCGCCATCCTGATCGGCATCATCACCTCCACCATCATCTCCGTGCTCCTGGAGATGACCCTGCATATCGGACCGAGCTTCGACGGCAAAACCTCCAACCCGCAGGGCTGGTCCCTGGTGGCGCCCACGTTCACCGAATGGGCGGCCCCGGACCTGTCCCTGATCGGCAAGGCAAACCCGTTCGGCGCCTTTGAGCACCTGGGCTTCGTTGCCGCCTCGCTGCTGGCGTTCGTGATCCTGCTGAGCATCTTCTTCGACGCCATGGGAACGATGGTGGGCCTGGCCAACGAGGCCGGAACCGTTGACGAACACGGCAATATCCCCGACGTGGACCGCGTCCTCCAGGTGGACGCGCTGGGCGCGATCGTGGGCGGCGGCGCATCCGTATCCTCCAACCAGATCTACGTCGAAGCCGGCGCCGGCATCGGCGAGGGCGCGCGCACCGGCGTTGCCTCGATCGTCACCGGCCTGCTGTTCCTGGTGGCCATGTTCTTCACCCCGCTGATCAACCTGGTGCCCTTCGAGGCTGTTGCCCCGGCACTGGTGGTGGTGGGCTTCATGATGGTGTCCCAGGTGGGGAAGATCGACTGGCAGGACTGGGGCATCGCGATCCCGGCCTTCCTGACCTTCACGCTGATGCCGTTCACCTACTCCATCGCCAACGGCCTGGGCGCCGGGTTCATCGCCTTTGTGCTGATCCGCACTGTCCAGGGCCGGATTAAGGAGATCCACCCGTTGATGTGGGCGGTGGCGGCTGCCTTCCTGCTGTTCTTCGCCGTCGGTCCCATCGAGGCCGCCCTGGGCATGCTGTAGCCCTGCCCCGCCGCCTACACGGGTGTGTTGGGGGCCAGCCCCTCGTCACCGGACACCACACGGGCCTTCCTCTCGCGCAGCCTGTCCAGCCGGTTCATCAAGGGTGAGGTGGTGGCGCCGTGGATCACGATCGACAACGCCACCACCAGCCCCACGAACGCCCAGAGCCACTCCGCCTGGTCGGCGAACTTGCCTTTCCCCAGCGCATAGGCGAGGTAGTAGAGCGAGCCGATCCCCCGGATCCCGAAGAAGGACAGGGCAATCCGCTCCCGCGGGCCGGTCTTGCCGCCCAGCAGCCCCACCCAGCCGGCCAGCGGGCGGACCAGCAGCAGGAATGCCAGGGCCACCAGCACCTCGGCCCAGCCGATGCCTTCCAGGAGCCCGCGGGCAATCGCGCCGCCCAGCAGGACCAGGATCACCACCGTGAGGAGCCGCTCCAGCTGCTCCACATAGGAGTGCAGCACGCGGTGGTACCCGTGGGTGCGTTCGGCGGCGCGGATGGTGACGGCGCAGACGAACACCGCAATGAATCCGTAGCCCTCGATCATCTCGGTCACGCCGTAGGCCAGGAACGTGGCAGCGAGCGCCACGAAGCCCTCCGAATGGTTGGACAGCCGCAGGCTCTCGGCGCGGGCGGAGAAGAACAGCCGGGCCAGGACCTTTCCGGTCAGGAAGCCAAGCAGCAGTCCAAGGGCCAGGCGCCACAGGACGTCCACGCCGAACCATGCCGGGAACCATTCCAGCGGGGACGAACCCACGATGCTGATGGCTATCGCCAGGTAGACAAAGGGGAAGGCCAGCCCGTCATTGAGGCCGGCTTCGGAGGTGAGCCCGAAACGGACCTCGTCCTCCTTGTCGGTGCCGTCGTCGTGGTCCGCCGGTTCACCCACCTGCACCTCCGAGGCCAGGACCGGGTCCGTGGGCGCGAGGCTGGAGGCCACCAGCAGGGCAGCTCCCAGGCCCAGGCCCAGGAACCACAGGCCCAGCAGGGTCAGCGCAATGATGCACAGCGGCATGGCGATTCCCAGGAGCCGCCACGTAGTGGCCCAGCGCTGGCGTCCCACCGGCCGGTCCAGCGCCAGTCCGGCGCCCATCAGCGAGATGATCACGCAGACCTCGGCAAGGTGCAGGACGAAGTCGCCGTGCACCACCGGGTCCGGATCGGGAAGTGTGGGGATCAGCGCGAACGCGGCCATCCCCGCCCCGAGGAACACCATTGGCATGGAAAAAGGCATGTCGCGCAGGAGTTTGGGGAGGACGGCGGCCACGAAAACAGCCGCGCCCGCGGCCGCAAACAGGATACTGGGGGCTTCAAACATTCTGTGCTCTCCGGCCTGGTTCTCATGCGCCGTACGGCGCAGGCAAGGTAACGCGGTCCCCGGGGAGGGACTGCTCCACCATAGCCCCTGCTCCCTGGCGGGCTCCTTGCCAATGCCAGTGGTCTTGGATTCCGGACATCACGACGGCGGCGCTGCTGGTTTTCGCGGTTCGCATGCGGTGAGCTGGGGACATGGCCCTTTCGATACCTGCCGTTGATGTCCCGCCCCAGCCCTGGAAGGGCAGGTTCGACGGCGACGACGCCAGCCACCGCCGCTGGTGGCAGGCGGTGGTTCCGTACGGAACCGAGACGGAGGCGGGTGCCCTTCGCGGGGGCGTGGAACAGACACCACAACCGGTTGCCCTGCTGGGCTTCGCCAGCGACGAGGGCGTGCGCCGGAACAAGGGCCGCCCCGGTGCGGCGGCAGCGCCCGCCGCCATCCGCAGCGCCCTGGGGCCCTTGGCGTTCCATCTGGACCGGACCGTGGCCGACGCGGGGGATGTCGTGGTGTCCGGCGGCGCGCTTGAAGCCGGCCAGGAACGGGCCGGCCGGGCTGTCACCGCGCTGCTCGACTCCGGACAGCTCACCGCGGTGCTGGGCGGCGGCCACGAGACCGCGTTTGCCAGTTACCTGGGGGTCAGTTCCTCCGCGGCGGTGCAGGGCGGGCAGCGGCTTGGCATCCTGAACCTCGACGCCCACTTCGACCTGCGCGACGAGGCCGTCCCCAGCTCCGGGACACCGTTCCTCCAGATGGCCCGCGCTGAAGCCGCCGCCGGGCGCGATTTCCGCTACGCCGTCGTCGGAATCTCTGAACCCAACAACACGCGCGCCCTCTTCAATACTGCCCGGATGCTGGGCGTGCAGTACCTGCTGGACGAGGACTGCGGTGCGGAGCGCGTCGGGGACTTCGTGGCGGGGTTCCTGGCCGGCGTCGACGTGCTGTACCTGACCATCGACCTTGATGTGCTGCCGGCCGCGGTGGCGCCGGGCGTGAGCGCACCCGCCGCGTACGGCGTGCCGCTGCCTGTCATCAGTGCGGTGTGCCGGCAGGTGGCCGCGTCGGGGAAGCTGGTGCACCTCGACATCGCGGAGCTGAACCCGGAGTTTGACATCGATGGCCGGACCGCACGGGTGGCGGCGCGCCTGCTGGACACCCTGCTGCGCTGAGCCGGACCTCCCGGGGGCCCGGCTACCGGCCCTTGAGGACGTAGCGCCGCTCCGGCCGGCCCACGCCGTACTTGAGCCTTACCTCCAGCGTCCCTTCGTCGTGCAGGTACTCGAGGTAGCGGCGGGCGCTGACGCGGGAGGTTCCGAGCTGCTCCGCGACCTCGGCCGCGGAGAGATCGCCTTCGGCGGAGTTGAGGGTGGCTTCCACGAGCTTGAGCGTTTCGATGCTGCAGCCCTTGGGAAGGGGCCGGTCCGTGCGGTCCAGGCCGAACACACGGTTGACGTCCGACTGCTCGGCCACGTCCTTGGCTGAGTCCAGGCCATGGTAGGCGCTCCGGTAATGCTCCAGCCGCTCCTGGAGGTCGGATTGGGAAAACGGCTTGATGAGATAGTGCACGATGCCGCCGCGGAGGGCCTTGCGCACGGTCTCCACTTCCCGGGCGGCGCTGATCACCAGCACGTCGAGTTCGGGGGCAACCTCCCGCAGCCGGTGCATTAGCTCCAGCCCGTTGATGTCCGGCAGGTGGATGTCCAGCAGCACAAGATCCGGCTGCAGGCGTTCTGTTTCGACCACTGCCCGGGCCCCGGTGTGGGCCACCCCCACCACGGTGAAGCCCGGCGTCCGCTGGATGAAGCCGGCGTGGACCTTGGCCACCATAAAGTCGTCGTCGACGATCAGCACGTTGATCATGGCTTCATTGCCCCTCTCCTGAGTTGTGCGGTGAAGACTGCGCCGTTGTCATTTGCCACCGTCAGGTCCCCGCCGGAGCGCCGGCAGACCACCCTTGAGAGGGCCAGCCCGAAGCCGCGGCCCTCAGCGGGCCCTGCTTCCTTGGTGGAAAACCCCTGCCGGAAGATGTCCTCCACGGACTCGCCGGGAACCCCTGGCCCGGTGTCCCGGACGGTGACGGTGACGTGGTCCTTGCCGTCCTCCACCAGCACCCTGACGGCGGCCTCCGGAAGCCCCGTGACGGCGTCGAACGCGTTGTCCACCAGGTTCCCCACCACCGTGGTGAGGTCCCGGGACAGCTCGTCGCTGACCGGGCGCAGCGTGGACGCGGGGTCAAGCTGCAGCGCCACGCCGCGTTCGGTGGCGAGGCTGGACTTGGCAATCAGCAGGGCGGCGAGCGCGGGGTCCTGGATCCGGCTGGTCACTTCGTCATTCAGCCTGGTCCGGTCCACCGTGGCGCCGTTGACGAACTGCACCACGGAATCGTATTCGCCGATTTGGATCAGGCCGGAGATGACGTGCAGCTGGTTGGCGAACTCGTGGGCCTGGGCGCGCAGCGTGTCCGTGGCGGTCCGGGTGGCACCGAGCTCACGCTCGAGGGAGGACAGCTCCGTCCGGTCCCTCAGCGTGGTGACGGAGCCGATGTTCCGGCCGCGCGAGCGGATGGGAACACGGTTGAGCACCACCAGCCGCTCCCCCACCAGGACCAGCTGGTCCGGGTCCGGCTGTTCCCGGGTGAGGACCACCTTGAGCGCCGGGTCGACGGGCAGGGACGCGAGCCTCTTGCCTACGCAGTCCGCCGGCAGGCCCAGCAGTTTCCGTGCGCTGTCATTCGCCACAGTGACGCGCTCATTGGGGTCCAGCGCCACCACGCCTTCCTTCAGTCCGTGCAGCATCGCCTCGCGGTTTTCCACCAGCCCGGTGATCTCGCTGGGCTCCATGCCCAGGGTCTGCCGCTTGACGCGGCGGGAGAGCAGCAGGGACCCGGCAACGCCCAGGACGCTGGCCACGCCGAGGTATGTCAAGAGGTTGGGCACGGCGTCTCCCAGCCGTTCAAGGGTGGACGGGTAATTGCGGCCGATGGCGGCGATCCCGATCATCTTTCCCGCATCATCGAGGACCGGCACGTGGGCGGACAGGACGGCGTTGCCGCCTTGGTCCACCACGCCGGTCCAGGCGCGCCCTTCCATGACCCGGCTGGCCCCCAGTTCCAGCGGGTTGCCCAGCAGGCCGGGATCGCTGGAGGCCACCACCGTGCGGTCCAACTTGGCAAGCGTGACATTGGACGAGCCCGAGACGGTGCGGACGGACTCTGCCACTGCCGGGAGCGCTGAACCGACCCGCGGCTGGGCATCCGGCAGCAGCGCCCGTACCGCCGGGTTGTTGCCGAGGGCTTCAGCTGCAGAGAGCGCCCTGCGGCCTTCCGTCCGTTCAAAGGCGGCAGCGGACTGGGCAAGGGAGATGGCCACCACCGCCACCAGCACGGCCAGGACGATCAGCAACTGCAGCACAAGGTACTGTCCGGCGAGGGACATTCCTCTTCGTCGAGTCACTCCGGGAATTCCTTTTGTTCTTTGATGCCTGATCCTGGTGCCTGGTCCTGGTCCTGGTGCCTGGGCCGGCCCTGCGGCAGTACCGGGAACTATATCCCACCCGTGCCCCGCCATCAGCGCTGTCCAGCGCCAAGGTGGGGCGCCGGAAACGTGAACGCAATGAACTTAACTTTCTCTGCGTACACAAGAGTGAGGTCCGTCACTGCGGGCCCTAGCATCGGAAGCACAGATCAGGTCCGCTGATCATCCTGTAGAGAATTGCATTACTGAGAAGAGGAACACCATGCGCCAGATCCGCGCATTGCGAGTCGCCGCCGTCGCCGCCGGCATCGCCCTTATGGCCACCGGCTGCGGTGCCACCGGCAAGAGCTCCACCGGCGCGGAAAGCTCCAGCGCCGCAGCCGGGCCCATCACCGGCCTGCAGATCATGGTCCCCAACACCCCGGGCGGCGGCTACGACACCACTGCCCGCGCTGCGGCCAAGGTCCTCGAGGACGAGAAGATCACCAGCAACACCGAGGTCTTCAACCTCGCCGGCGCCGGCGGCACCGTGGGCCTTGCCCGCGTGGTCAACGAGAAGGGCAACGGCGACCTCGCCATGCTCATGGGCCTTGGCGTGGTAGGAGCCAGCTACACCAACAAGTCGGAGTCCAAGCTGACCGAGACCACCCCGCTTGCACGGCTCATCGAAGAGCCCGGCGCCATTATGGTCAGCAAGGATTCCCCTTACAAGACCATCGACGACCTCGTGAAGGCCTGGAAGGCAGACCCGGGCTCCATCTCCGTGGGCGGCGGCTCCTCCCCCGGCGGGCCCGACCACCTCCTGCCCATGCAGCTCGCAGGCGCCGTGGGCATCGACGCCACCAAGGTGAACTTCGTTTCCTACGACGGCGGCGGGGACCTCCTGCCTGCGATCCTTGGCAACAAGCTTGGCTTTGCAGCCTCCGGTGCCGGCGAGTACCTGCAGCAGATCCAGTCCGGTGAAGTCCGGGTCCTGGCCACCAGCGGCGAAAAGCGCCTTGAGGGCGTGGACGCCCCCACGCTGAAGGAATCCAACATCGACCTGGTGTTCACCAACTGGCGCGGCATCGTGGCGCCTCCGGGCATCAGCGACGCTGACAAGGCATCCCTGATCGCAGCCCTTGAAAAGATGCACGCCACCGAGGGCTGGAAGGAAGCGCTGAAGACCCACAGCTGGACTGACGCCTTCATCACCGGCGACAAGTTCGAAACGTTCCTCGCCGAGCAGGACAAGCGGGTGGCGGACGTCCTCACCAAGCTTGGGTTGGCGTGAGCTCCCTGACCACAGGCCTTAAGGGCCGCGCCGAGCTGGGAGTTTCCCTCCTGCTCGGCGCGGCCGGCGTCCTTGTCTTCCTGGACGCCAACGGCCTGGTAACCCCGTACTCCCAGTCGGACCCCGTGGGGCCCAAAACAGTTCCGTACATCGTGGCCGGCTTGCTGGTGGTATGCGCGGTCCTGCTGGCCATCAACGTGATGCGGGGCGGCCAGGGCGAGGCGGAAGGCGGCGAGGACGTTGACCTCACCCACCCCGCCGACTGGAAAACCGTCCTGCCCCTGGCGGGAGCCTTCATCCTGAACATCCTGCTCATCGACTGGGCCGGCTGGGTCATCTCCGGCACCGTCCTGTTCTGGGGCAGCGTCCTGGCACTGGGCAGCCGGCGCTACATCCGCGACGGGCTCATCTCCGTAGCCCTGTCCCTGCTGACCTTCTACGGCTTCTACCTCGGCCTTGGCATCGCACTGCCCGCCGGACTCCTGGAAGGAATCCTCTGATGGACGTCTGGTCCTCACTGATGGACGGTTTCGCCACCGCCCTCACCCCCATGAATCTCCTCTACGCCGTGATCGGCGTCATCCTGGGCACCGCCGTCGGAGTCCTCCCCGGACTCGGCCCGGCCATGACCGTGGCCCTGCTCCTGCCCGTCACCTACGCCCTTGAACCCACCAGCGCCTTCATCATGTTCGCCGGCATCTACTACGGCGGCATGTACGGCGGTTCCACCACATCGATCCTGCTGAATACACCCGGTGAATCGTCGTCCGTGGTCACTGCGATCGAGGGCAACAAAATGGCCAAGGCGGGGCGCGCGGCGCAGGCGCTTGCGACGGCGGCCATCGGCTCGTTCGTCGCGGGCACCATCGGCACGGCCCTGCTCGCCGTCTGCGCCCCTATCGTGGTCAAGTTCGCCGTGAGCCTGGGTGCGCCCAGCTACTTCGCCATCATGGTCCTGGCCCTGCTGGCCGTCACCGCGGTCCTGGGTTCGTCCCGGCTGCGCGGCTTCGCCTCATTGGCCCTCGGCCTGGCCATCGGCCTGGTGGGTATGGACTCGGTCACCGGCCAGCGCCGCCTGACTTTCGGCCAGCCGCTCCTCGCCGACGGCCTGGACATCGTGGTGGTGGCCGTGGCCATCTTTGCCGTGGGTGAAGCCCTCTGGGTTGCAGCCCACCTGCGCCGCACGCCGCTGCACGTCATTCCCGTGGGCCGGCCCTGGATGGGCAAGAAGGACTGGAGCCGCTCCTGGAAGCCATGGCTTCGCGGCACCGCCTTCGGCTTCCCGTTCGGCGCACTCCCCGCCGGCGGCGCCGAGATCCCCACGTTCCTCTCCTACGTCACCGAGAAGCGCCTCACCAAGCACCCGGAAGAGTTCGGCAAGGGCGCCATCGAGGGCGTCGCCGGGCCGGAAGCGGCCAACAACGCTGCCGCCGCCGGCACCCTCACGCCCATGCTGGCACTGGGCCTGCCCACCAACGCCACGGCCGCCGTCATGCTGGCAGCCTTCACCTCCTACGGCATCCAGCCCGGCCCGCAGCTGTTCTCCAGCCAGGGACCGCTGGTGTGGGCGCTGATCGCAAGCCTGTTCATCGGCAACCTGCTGCTCCTGCTGATCAACCTGCCGCTGGCTCCCCTGTGGGCCAAGCTCCTGCAGCTCCCCCGGCCGTACCTGTACGCGGGCATCCTCTTCTTTGCCACGCTGGGCGCCTACTCGGTGAACCTGCAGGCGTTCGACCTGGTGATCCTGCTGGTGCTCGGTGCCCTCGGGTTCATGATGCGCCGGTTCGGGCTGCCCGTGCTGCCCCTCATCCTCGGCGTCATCCTGGGCCCGCGCATCGAAGGCCAGCTCCGCAAGACTTTGCAGCTCAGCGCCGGCGATCCGGCAGGGCTCTTCAGCGAGCCGATCGCCGTCGTGATCTACATCATTGTGGGGCTCATCCTGGCCTGGCCGCTGCTCTTCAAACTGGTGCGGCGGAACCGCCCGGCGCGCAGTTCACTGCTGCCCGCCAATTCCGGGGCAGCAGACTACAGCGACTGACCGCCCGGCAGTCCGCCGAAACCGAAGCCCCACATTCAGCAAATACAAGGAGATACCATGACGATCGTGGTGGGATACGTCCCGACCCCCGAGGGTGAAGCCGCCCTGACCCAGGCCATTGCCGAAGCCCGGAAGAGCAACACCACGCTGCTGGTCATCAACTCTTCCAAGGGCGACGCGCTGGTGGACAACCGGTATGCCCAAGAGCCGGAGATCCAGAGCATCGAGGACCGCCTGGCCATCCAGGGCATCCAGCACGTGATCAAGCAGCCGGTCCGCGGCCACGACGCCGCCGCCGAAGTCCTGGACGCCGCGGAAGAACACAACGCCGAATTGATCGTGATCGGACTGCGCCGGCGGACGCCCGTGGGCAAGCTCATCATGGGCAGCGTGTCGCAGCGGATCCTGCTGGAGGCCGACTGCCCTGTCCTGGCGGTCAAGGCCGGCTGAGGCTGCTGAGGCCGCCCGGGCGACGCGTTCCCGGGGCTGGATTCCGTGGTTCCCGGGCAGCCAAAGAGCAGTCATCTGACGTTTGGCCGGAGCAGCCGGTAGAATGGGAGGGCCCTTAGGCATGAAACACAGAAAGTTCTCCCAATGACTACAGCCACCATGGAACGCGACCCCGCCGTTTCCTCCCCCGCCGAAGCACCGGCAGCCAGGTCCATCGACCTGGAGTTTTCCACCGCGCGTGAAGTCCACGCCGGGCTGGAAGAAGCCGTGTCCGAGCTGATTGAGGTTGCCGCGCAGGAAGCCTCCTGCGGCATCCTGGTCACCAGGCTGCACCCCGGCCGCTACACAGTAGCCCTGGATGAATCAGTACCGTTCGGCGAGACCTACGAGGCCATCGCCGCCTGACGAGCAACGCTGCCGGGCGCCTGTCCCGGACGCAACGAAATCCCCGCCCTGCTTGTGCAGTAGGCGGGGATTTCTGTCGTTGTGCTTCCGGGAGCTGCTAGCCGCGGCGCACCTGCACGCCGTCGGATTTCAGGAAGAGCTGTTTCTCCGACGGACCGGCCGGCACCAGCCACAGAACGTTGCCGCTCTGGGACACCTCTTCCACCTCCCCGGCGGCAACCACATGCGCATGCTTAATGATCTCGACGTGGTCCCCGGCCTGGAGGGTTTTCCAGTCGGAAACAGCGGCGGAATGGGCATTGCGCCTTGATAGGACTGCCCCACGTGCTTTCATTTGAACTTCTACCCCTTTGTATACGTTCGGCGCCACAGCCTCTTTGATGTGACTTTCACTACATCTTCAGTTCTACTACACTCGGCGCCCCGGAGCGGACCGTGTCGGACGAAATTCCACCAAGTGGACGCCGAGTGCGCAGGCGCTGAAGATCCTTCGGAATCAGGCGAGGATTCCGACGGCGGATTCGGCCGCCCGGCGTACCTCGCCCGCGGCCAGCAGCCGGTCCGCCGCCTCCAGTTCCGGTGACAGGAAGCGGTCCGTCCCTGGTCCGTCCACCACGCCACGGAGGGCGGAGATGACGGCGGCGCCCGCAGGCCCCGGCGTCAAGACCCCGCCGGAGAGCCCGCTTCGCATGTCGAGGGCGCGTGCCGACGTCACCAGCTCGATGGCCAGGACCCTGCGCAGGTTCTCCACCGCCTTCCGCAGCTTGCGGGCGGCATGCCAGCCCATCGAAACGTGGTCTTCCTGCATGGCGGAGCTCGGGATGGAATCCACGGACGCCGGAACAGCAAGCCGCTTGTTGTCCGAGACCAGGCCGGCCTGGGTGTACTGGGCGATCATCAGGCCGGAGTCCACGCCGGGATCTGCCGCAAGGAAGGCCGGAAGCCCGTGCGAGCGGGCCGGATCCAACATCCTGTCCGTCCGGCGCTCCGCGATGGAGCTCAGATCCGCGACGGCGATGGCCAGGAAGTCCAGGACGTAGGCCACCGGGGCGCCGTGGAAGTTGCCGTTGGAGCTGACCCGGCCGTCCGGCAGGACAACGGGGTTGTCTATGGCCGCGGCCAGTTCCCGGGAGGCCACCAATTCGGCGTGGTCAACGGTGTCCCTCACCGCACCGGCCACCTGCGGGGCGCAGCGGAGCGAGTAGGCGTCCTGGACCCGGGAATCTCCCACCTTGTGGGACGCGACGATGGGGGAATCGGACAGGACCCGCAGCATGTTGTGAGCACTTGCGGCCTGCCCCGGGTGCGAACGAAGGGCGGCGTGCAGCTCCGGCAGGAACACCTGGTCGGTGCCCAGCAAAGCCTCCACGCTCATCGCGGCGGTGATGTCCGCCGTCGTCAGCAGCTCGCGAAGGTCCGCGATGGCCATGAGGAGCATGCCCAGCATGCCTTCGGTGCCGTTGACCAGGGCCAGGCCTTCCTTTTCGGCAAGGGTCACGGGCTCGATGCCGTGTCCGGCAAGCAGCTCGGCGACAGGCCGCTCTCCCCGCCCGCCGTACCTCACGCCGTCGGGCCCTTCCGCCTCACCCTCGCCCATGAGCACCAGGGCGCAGTGGGACAGCGGCGCGAGGTCGCCCGAGCAGCCGAGCGAGCCGAACTCGCGGACCACGGGAGTGATGCCGGCGTTGAGGACGTCCACCATGGTCTGCAGGACCACGGGGCGGACGCCGGTGCGGCCGGACGCCAGGGTCTTGGCGCGCAGGAACATGATCCCGCGCACCACTTCGCGTTCCACTGCCGGACCCATTCCGGCGGCGTGGCTGCGGATCAGGCTTTTCTGGAGCTGGGTGCGCAGCTCGTTCGGGATGTGCCGGTTGGCCAGGGCGCCGAAGCCGGTGGAGATGCCGTAGGCCGGGACGTCACTGGCGGCGAGGTCGTCGATGTGCGCGCGCACCTTCGCAACTGTTTCCAAAGCTTCCGCGGAGATGGCCACTTTGGCGTCGTGGCGCGCGACGGCGAGCACATCCTCGGGCGTGACGCCGCTGGAGCCGAGGGTGACGGTCAGCGGTTCATGGGTTGTTATGGTCATGATTCCTACTTTTGTGGTGTGTGGGGATCGATTGGTCCCTACCTGCCGTTTTCAGGGCTCGAAACGACGGGTACGGAGCAATCGATGGACTAGTTGGTCTCGGAAGACTCTTGCATCGGGATGCGGACGCCGCGTTCCTTGGCGACGTCGAGCGCTCGTTCATAGCCGGCGTCGGCGTGGCGGATGACGCCCATGCCGGGGTCGTTGGTGAGGAGGCGCTCGAGCTTCTGCGCGGCGAGGTCGGTGCCGTCCGCGACGGAGACCTGGCCGGCGTGGATGGAGCGGCCGATGCCCACGCCGCCGCCGTGGTGCAGGGACACCCAGGTGGCGCCGGAGGCGGTGTTGAGCAGGGCGTTCAGCAGGGGCCAGTCGGCGATGGCGTCCGAGCCGTCGGCCATGGCTTCTGTTTCGCGGTACGGGGAGGCGACGGAGCCGGAGTCCAGGTGGTCGCGGCCGATGACGATGGGGGCCTTGACCTTGCCTTCCTTCACGAGCTGGTTGAACAGCAGGCCGGCCTTGTGGCGCTCACCGTAGCCGAGCCAGCAGATGCGCGCCGGGAGGCCTTCAAACTCGACACGTTCCTGAGCGGCGTCGATCCAGCGGTGCAGGTGCTTGTTCTCCGGGAACAGCTCCTTGATCGCTTCGTCGGTGACGCGGATGTCCTCCGGGTCCCCGGACAGGGCCACCCAGCGGAACGGGCCCAGGCCCTCGCAGAACAGGGGCCGGATGTAGGCCGGGACGAAGCCGGGGAACTCGAACGCACGGGCATAACCGCCCTTGCGGGCTTCGTCGCGGATGGAGTTGCCGTAGTCAAAGACCTCGGCGCCGGCGTCCTGGAATTCCACCATGGCCTGGACGTGCTTGGCCATCGATGCCTGTGCCTTCTTGGTGAATCCTTCGGGGTCTGACTCGGCTTCGCGGTGCCACTCCTGCACAGAGATGCCCTCGGGCAGGTAGGACAGCGGATCGTGCGCGGAGGTCTGGTCGGTGACGATGTCCACGGTGAGCTCGCCTGCCCGGTGGCGGCGGAGGATCTCGGGGAAGACCTCGGCAGCGTTGCCCACGTAGCCCACGGACCAGCCGCGGCGCTCCTCCTTGGCTTTGAGGACTTTGGCGATGGCGGCGTCGAGGTCTGTTTCCACTTCGTCGAGGTAGCGCTTGCCGGCGCGGCGGCGCAGGCGGGTCTCGTCGACGTCGACAATGAGGCAGGCGCCCTCGTTCAGTGTCACGGCCAGCGGCTGGGCGCCACCCATGCCGCCGCAGCCTCCCGTCAGGGTCAGCGTGCCGGCGAGGGTGCGGTTCTCGTCTCCGGTCAGCTTGCGGGCGATTGCGGCGAAGGTTTCGAACGTGCCCTGCAGGATGCCCTGGGTGCCGATGTAGATCCAGGATCCGGCGGTCATCTGGCCGTACATCATCAGGCCTTCGGCCTCGAGCCGGCGGAACTCGGGCCAGGTGGCCCAGTCCCCCACCAGGTTGGAGTTCGCCAGCAGCACGCGCGGTGCCCATTCGTGGGTGCGGAACACACCGACCGGCTTGCCGGACTGGACCAGGAGGGTCTCGTCCTTCTCCATGGTTTCCAGCGTGCGGGTGATCGCATCGAACGCAGCCCAACTGCGGACGGCGCGGCCGGTGCCACCGTAAACCACCAGGTCATCGGGGCGTTCTGCCACTTCCGGGTCCAGGTTGTTCATCAGCATCCGCAACGGCGCCTCGGTCTGCCAGGACTTGGCGGTGAGCTCAGTGCCGCGGGCTGCTTTGACCGGGCGGGCACCGGTGGTGAAAGCGGCGGGTGCCATGGTGGCTCCTTTTCGTCTCGTGTCTGTGGTGTGGAAGAAGTTCTGTATCAACTAAAGCCCGTTGCCGAAGGGCTTTATAGGGGTTTTGGAGGGGCCCTGTCCGGGATTCCAGACGGCTCCCCCTCCCCCGCTTGCGCCATCACTTGTCGTCGTCGAAGGGCCCGAACGGGGACCAGGAGTGACAGGGAAAACTGGGGTTTGGGGCTACTTTGCGGGGCGGCCGTGGAGCCGCACCGAGAGTTCGTCGGCGACCTTCTGGACGCGCCCAGCCAGGACGGGCCATTGCTCTGCCGGCACTTTGTCCTCGAGGAACGTCACGGCGACTGCCGCCGTCGGCCATCCCAGGTGGTCCGTGACTGCGGCGGCGATGGAGCCGAAGCCGGGCGTGACCTCGCCGTGTTCGGTGGCGTAGCCGCGCTGCCTGACCTGGTCCAGGTGGGAGGACAGTGCCGAGTACTTCATGATGGCGCCTTCCACCTCATGCCGGGCAGTAAAGGCCGCGGCATTCGGGTACAGCGCACGCACCTGGGACTTGGGCAGCGCTGCAAGGATGGCACGGCCGCTCGCGGTGAGGTGGCTGGGAAGCCGGACGCCGACGTCGGTCACCAGGGAGGGGCGGTTTTTGGCCCGTTCCTCCACGATGTACAGCACGTCCCGCCCGTGGAGCACCGCCAGGTGCGAACTCTCGCCGAGCGCATCCACCAGGGAGGCAAGCAATGGGCGGCCCAGCCGAGACAGGGGCTCCTGCCTGGAGTAGGCGGAACTGAGCTCGAACGCGCTGATGCCCAACCCGTACCGCTGCTCCTCGTGCAGGTGGAGCACAAAGCCGTTGGCCTCCATCACCCCCAGCAGGTGATAGACGCTGGAGCGGGGCAGGCCCAGGGAGGAAGCAATTTGCGACGCCGCCATGGGACCCCGACGCGATGCCAGCAGTTTGAGGATGCGCAGCGTGTTCTCTGCGGCGGGGACCTTGGACGTCACCTTTGAGGCCGCTTTTGGCGCCGCTTTCATGCCGCTGCCGGCCTGCGGCCCTGCCTCCGTAGTCAACACCTGTCCTCCTTGGTTATCTGCGGTACCCCAGAGCTGTCCGGGATCCCGTACTTAAGCTTGCGCCTCCTGCGGCTTCGTGACACTCCTGAACGCGCGCAAGGTGTCTGGTATGCCGGACAGGCCAGACATGAGCACCGGAAGGTTCCTGCACAGATCGGGGACCTGCCCCCTGTTGGCCGGCCCGCCGACAACGCCCTGCTTGAGGCGGGAATCACTTCCCTGGCCGAGGCAGCTTCACTTGGCCGCAGGAAACTGCTGGCAATGCACGGCATCGGGCCGAAGGCCGTTCGGCTCCTCGAAGCGGCCGCTTTGGAGCGCGGGCTCACCTTCCAGCCCTGAAGCGGCGCAGTTCCCCGGCGAAAGAGGAGGAGCAAGGACCGTGGTCCCTGGATACCCAATCCTCCGGCATCCCTGCCTATGTGGATATCGCGGCACCTTCCCGCCCCACCTTGAGCGAAAAGGCAACGCCCTGTCCAATCTGGAATGAAAGACACCAAGCCCCCGTGAGGCTCATCACGTCGCCCGGCAAAGTGGTCTGCTGGTTAGCGGTTCCCCTCCCAATGACGAGAAGGTTATTCGCATGCAACCAGCACCAAGCCCAACCCGGAACGAAAGTCCGGCCGCCCAGCAAACCGCAACATCCGCCGTCGGAAGCGTCCTCAACCGGGGCCTGAACGTGCGCCACATCCGGTTCATGGCCTTGGGCTCGGCGATCGGTACGGGCCTTTTCTACGGTTCAGCCTCGGCCATCCAAAAAGCCGGCCCTGCCGTCCTGCTGGCCTACATCATCGGGGGCGCCGCGGTGTTCATGGTGATGCGGGCCCTCGGCGAGATGGCCGTACGGCATCCCGTCTCCGGCTCCTTCGGCCAGTATGCCAGCCGCTACCTCGGCCCGCTGGCCGGCTTTGTGACCGGCTGGACCTACGTCTTCGAAATGGCGATCGTGGCCATCGCCGACGTCACCGCATTCAGCATCTACATGGGCTTTTGGTTCCCGCAGGTTGAACGCTGGATCTGGATCCTGGCCATCATCCTTTTCCTCGCCGCACTCAACCTGCTCAGCGTCAAGGTCTTCGGCGAGCTGGAGTTCTGGTTCTCGCTGGTCAAGGTGGCGGCCATCATCGCCATGATCGCAGGCGGTGCAGCGATCATCGTTTTCGGCTTCCAGGCCGGCGGCTCCACTGTTGCACCGGGCATCGGCAACCTTGTTGAACACGGGGGATTCTTCCCGTTCGGCTTTGAGGGGCTGCTCGCATCCTTCGCCGTCGTGATGTTTGCGTTTGGCGGGATCGAGACGCTCGGCATCACGGCCGGAGAGGCCGCCAACCCCAAGCAGGTCATCCCCAAGGCCGTCAATACTGTTCCGGTGCGCGTCCTGCTGTTCTACGTCCTGACGCTGGGGGTGCTCATGAGCCTCTTCCCATGGGACGGGATCGGCAGCAACGGCAGCCCCTTCGTCCAGATCTTCAGCGGGCTGGGCATCCCGGCGGCACCGCACATCCTCAACGCTGTGGTGATCACCGCCGCGCTCTCCGCCATCAACAGCGACATCTTCGGCGCCGGACGCATCCTCTTCGGCCTGTCCCGCCAAGGCCACGCCCCCGCTGCCTTCGGCAAAGTGTCCAGGCACGGCGTCCCTTGGATGACGGTGGTGATGATGGCCGCGATCCTCCTGGTGGGCGTGGTCCTCAACGCCGTCATCCCGGAAAACGTGTTTGTCCTCATCGCCTCCATCGCCACGTTCGCCACCGTGTGGGTGTGGGTGATGATCCTCGCCTCGCATGTCGCCATGAAGCGGGAGATCGCACAGACTGGCCTGCCGGCGTCGGAATTCCCTTCGCCGTGGTGGCCCGGCGCCTCCCTTCTCACCATCGCCTTCATGGCGCTGGTGATCGCCGTCCTGGGCGCGTTCGAGGGCACGCGCATCGCGCTCTATGTGGGCGGAACCTGGCTGGCGCTGCTGGTCCTGGCGTACCGGCTGTGGGTCAGGGGTGACGGACGACGGCGGGCGGAGCTTGTGGACGAAACCTCACCGCTGCCGGTGGTCACCCCCGCCCCCTGAGCAACACCTTCCAGGCCCAACGCCCACCCGACCCTCTCTCACTTGATGGTGCTTTTGGCCGGACCCTCGCTCACTCGCTTGGAGAAAGTGAGAGGGCGCTGGCCGAAACAGCGCATTAAGTGAGAGAGCGTCGCCCGGGGCGGGGGGAGTGCGGGGGTTGGGAGGGGCGGCGGCAGGTCAGGCAGCCGCAGCGGCAGCGCGCACCGCCTCGGACAGCGACGTAGCCGGGCGGCCGATCAGCCGGCGGAGGTCCCCGGTGCTCACCAGGAGGTCGCCGCGGGCAATGCCGAGGTCTGAATCGGCGAGGATTTCCGCGAATGCTTCCGGAACTCCAAATCCGGCCAGCAGTCCGGCATATTCCGGTGCGGGGAGGTCCTGGTAGGTGATGGCCTTGCCAGTGGCAGCGGTGATTTCGGCTGCCAGGTCCGCCATGCTGAAGGCATTGTCGCCGCCCAGTTCGTAGACCCTGCCCGCCTGGCCTTCAGCCACGAGCACAGCGGCAGCGGCATGGGCGTAGTCGGCGCGGGACGCCGCGCTCACCTTGCCTTCCCCTGCGCTGCCGGCCAGTCCGCCCTGGGCCAGCGTGCCGGGCAACTGGTCCGTGTAGTTCTCCAGGTACCAGCCGTTGCGCAGGAGGACAAAGGGAACAGCGGATTCCCGCAGGATGGCCTCCGTTGCCTGGTGCTCAGCCGCCAGCAGCATGCCCGTGGTGTCGGCATTGGCAATGCTCGTGTAGGCCAGCAGCTCCACGCCTTCTGCCTTTGCCGCCTCGATTACTGTGCGGTGCTGCTCCACCCTCTGCCCCACCTCGCTGCCGGAAATGAGGAGCACCTTCCCGGCTCCTTTCAGGGCGGCCGCCACTGACTGGGCATCCGAGTAGTCCATCGCTTTGACCCGCACGCCCCGTTCGGCGAAGTCGGCCAGCTTTTCCACGGAACGCCCCGCAGCCACGATGTCCTCCGCGGGAACGTTGCGCTCCAGCAGCGCTTCGATGGCGTGGCGGCCCAGCTTGCCTGTTGCTCCGGTGATGACGATGCTCATGAAAGTTCCTTCCGTTGGTTGTCTGTCATGGTGGACAACCACGCTCCCACCGGAATACTTCCCTAAAGAGAGTACGCACTTTGAGGTAAGGTACTGTCATGAAAGTAAGTACCGGCAGTGCCGTGCAGAGTGCTCCCCTTCCGGTGGCCCTTGCCGACGGCGTTTTCCCGGCGGGGTGCCCCAGCAGGACAGTGCTGGACCACATCACCAGCAAGTGGGGCGTCCTGATCCTGCTCGCCCTGTCCGAGGGTGAGCAGCGGTGGAGCGATCTGCGGCGCCGCGCGGAGGGAATAAGCGAGAAGATGCTGGCCCAGACGCTCAAGACGCTGGAGCGGGACGGCCTGGTGCGCCGGGACGCGCAGCCCGTCATTCCGCCACGGGTGGACTACAGCCTCACCGATCGCGGCTATGAGCTCAGTACCCTGCTGGTCCCGCTGGTGGCCTGGGCGTTCGAGAACGCAGACGACATCGTGAAAGGCCAGCGCTGAACATCAGCTTCCGCTGGCAAGTATCAGCGGCGGGAAAAAATGAGTACCTGTTACTGGTGTGACTGATGTGAATAGCGCCTAGCTTAGGCGTAAGGTGCTTAGCCGGAATGGGAGGGCCGCCCTCTGCTGGGAGCGTTCCGCAACCTGCACCGCAGTGAGCGGCCGTGCGCCGCTTTCGAGGAGTGGTTTGCATGGTCAGAGCCGTCGTCCGGGACCCGTCCAGCATGGGCCGGCCAATCAGCCTGAGCCAGGTAGTGGTGCAGGCATGGAACCGCGTCACAAGGTCCTTCGGCCCGCGGTCCCCCTACAAAATCGGTGATGCCGTAGTGGCGGATGACCCTTTCAAGGGGCGCCGCGAGGGATTGGTGGTGTTCCTGCAGGGCACATCCGTGGGTGTGGACACCGTCCACGGCGTGTTCTTTTACGACCACCGGCAACTCAAACAGCTGGATTGAGTTTTTTCAGATATGCAGGGCTGTGGAGGCCCTGCATATCTGGACAAAACTGCGGAACGGTACGGCTATTAGAGCTAGCGGGCCGACCAGCCGCCGTCCATGGTGTAACTGGCGCCGGTCACCATGCCGGCGTGGTCGGACGCCAGCCAGGCCACCAGGGAAGCCACTTCCTCCGGCTCCACGAGCCGCTTGATGGCGGACTCGGTCAGCATGATCTTCGCCAACACCTCGGCTTCGGGGATGCCGTGGACCTTGGCCTGGTCCGCTATCTGCGATTCCACCAGCGGCGTGCGGACGTAGCCTGGGTTGATGCAGTTGGAGGTAACACCGTACGCCCCGCCCTCCAGCGCCGTCACCTTGCTGAGCCCTTCCAGGCCGTGCTTGGCGGAAACGTACGCGCTCTTGAACGGGGACGCACGGATTCCGTGGACCGAAGAAAGGTTGATGATCCGGCCGAAGTTGTTGGCATACATGTGCGGCAGCGCGGCCCGGATCAGCAGGAACGGTGCCTCAAGCATGAGGGTGATGAGCCGGCGGAAATCGGCCGGTTCAAACTCCTCGATGGGGCTGATGCGCTGGATTCCTGCGTTGTTGACAAGGATGTCGCAGTCCAGGCTGAGTGCCGAAAGGGCATCCACGTCCAGCAGGTCCACCGCCCAGGAGGTGCCGCCCACCTCGTCGGCAAGCGCTTCCGCAGCCGCCTCGTCAACGTCCGCGATCACCACCTTGGCGCCCCGTGCGGCGAGGGCGCGCACACTGGCAGCGCCGATCCCGCCGGCTCCGCCGGTCACCAGTGCCTTGCGGCCGTTCAGCGTGTTTTCCATTTCCCAGCCTTCCAGTTCAAAGATTTTCTACGAACCGGCTGGCTCCAGCAGCGCTGGAGCCAGCCACACCCAAGCAGCTCAGCGCGTGGCTGCCGCTACCGCCAGGCCTTCGCGTTCGGCGTCGGCCCTGTCCACGTCCTCAAGGGCTATGCCCTTGGTTTCCTTGAGGCTCAGCACCGCCACGGTGGTGATGGCGCACGCCACCACCAGGTAGATGGCGGTGGGAACCCACGAGCCCGTGTCCTTCAGCCACTGGGTGGCCAGGAGCGGCGCCAGCGAGCCGGCGACGATCGAGGTGACTTGCGAGCCCAGCGACACCCCGGCGTAGCGCATCCGGGTGGGGAAGAGCTCCGACATGATGGCCGGCTGCCCGGCATACATAAAGGCGTGCAGGCAGAGTCCGATGGTTACGGCCAGGACGATCACCACCGCGTTCTTCGTGTCGAACATGGGGAACGCGAAGAAGGGCCAGGTGGCACCGGTGATGGCGCCCACCAGGTACACCGGCTTGCGGCCCCAGCTGTCCACGAGGCGTCCCACCTGCGGAATGACCAGGAAGTGGATGACGTGGGCAATCAGCAGGGCGAGGAGGAGCGAGGACGTGTCGTACTTATGGACGCTCTTGAGGTACACAATCGCGAAGCTGACCACGAGGTAGTACATGATGTTTTCCGCGAACCGGAGGCCCATGGCCTGCAGGATGCCCTTGGGGTACTTGCGGATGACCTCGCGCACGCCGTAGCTCACGGCCTGTTCCTGCTCCACCAGTTCCTTGGCCTTCAGGAAGATGGGCGCTTCAGTAACGTGGGTGCGGATGTAGTAGCCCACGAAGACGATCACCGCGGACAGCCAGAAGGCCACCCGCCAGCCCCAGCCGAGGAACGCTTCCGGGCTGAGCGTGGAGGACATGACGAACAGCACCAGCGTGGCCAGTAGGTTGCCCACCGGAACGGCGGACTGGGGCCAGCTGGACCAGAATCCGCGGGACTTGTTGGGGCTGTGTTCGGCGACAAGAAGCACGGCGCCACCCCATTCGCCGCCCAGTGCAAAGCCCTGGATAAAGCGCAGGAACACCAGCAGTGCCGGTGCGAGGTAGCCGATCTCGGCGAAGCCCGGGAGGCAGCCCATCAGGAAAGTGGACACGCCGATGATCACGATGGTGAGCTGCAAGGTGGGCTTGCGGCCCAGCTTGTCCCCGATCTGGCCGAAGACGATGCCGCCGAGCGGCCGTGCGACGAAGCCCACGGCGTAGGTGATGAACGCCTGGATGATGCCGTCCAGCTCGTTGCCGGTGGCAGGGAAGAAGTACTTGCCGAACACCAGGGTTGCTGCAGTGGCGTAGAGGAAGAACTCGTACCATTCCACTACGGTGCCAACCATGGAGGCTGCGACGATTTTCTTGAGGCCAGCGCCCTTTGGGGCAGGCTCGGCCGATGGTGCAGAGCGTTGTTCTACGCTCATAAATGTTCTCCTTGGTGTCTACGTCGACACGCGCTGTGATGCACAGCACTGAATGGGCTCAGATGAGTATTGCCGCAGAAAGTCTGCGATTCAATGGCCAAACCAGCACCCTCTGTGTGCAGAATTGCAGATATGGATACGAACCCGGATGACCTGCTGGTCCTGCTGGCCGTCTCGCGGTCAGCAAAATTCACGACGGCGGCGCAGTCCTTGGGACTGAACCACACCACCGTCTCGCGCCGGATAGCCGCCCTGGAGAAGTCGCTGGGCGGCCGGGTGCTGGCCCGGGCAGCGGGAGGCTGGGAGCTGACCGACCTCGGCGCCCAGGCGGTGCGCGTGGCCGAACAGGTGGAGGCGGCGGTGGGCACGCTGGGACCTGCCGGCAAGGCACCGGACCCCATTACCGGCGTCGTCCGCATGACCGCGACGGACGGGTTCAGCGCCTACATTGCCGCTCCCGCCGTGGCGAGGCTGCGGCGGAACCACCCGGGGCTGAGCGTGGAAGTGGTGACCATGACCCGGCGGGCGCTGCAACAGCGCTCGGGCCTGGACATTGAAGTGGTGGTGGGTGAACCGCAGGTGCACCGGGCCGAAGCGGTGAGGCTGGGCGACTACATGCTGGGGATGTACGCCTCGAGGGCGTACCTCGCGGAGCACGGGACCCCCGCCAGCGTCGCTGAACTCAACGGGCACCCGCTGGTCTATTTCGTGGACTCGATGCTGCAGGTGGACGACCTCGACGCGCCGCGCAGGCTGGTGCCGGGGATGCGGGACGGGCTGACCTCCACCAACGTCTTTGTCCACGTGGAAGCAACGCGCGCCGGAGCGGGGATTGGTTTCCTGCCCTGCTTCATGGGCGACCTCCATGAGGACCTGGTCCGCCTCCTGCCCACCGAAATCGCCGAACTGCTGCCCTACTGGATGGTGCTGAGGCCGGACTCGCTGCGCCGGCCTGCCGTGGCGGCAGTTGTCCATGCGCTCCGGGAACAGGTGGCCGCGCACCGGGAAAAGCTCCTGGGGAGGGGAAAGACCTCGTCCACTGTTTCGTAGCTGTCGTTTAGGAGGGCGAAAACGACCCCTATGGAGCAGTCGACGGGGTTACCGGCGGGTCGTGGCGGACCGGGGCTCCGGCCGCAAACGCCCGGACCTGCGCGTCGTCCCACAGGTGCGCCGGGACGGCGCCGCCCAGGAGGCGCCGGGCGAGCTTCGGGTCATCGCCGAAGGGTGTGTCGCTGCCGGCCATCACCATGTTGCCGTAGCGCCGGCCCTTGAGCATGGCCGGGTCTGCGATGATGACGGTGTGCCTGAAGGAGGCCGCGATGGTGGCGGCATCCTCCCGGGCGTTCTTCAGGTCCGGCGCGTCGCCGGAGTTCACCACGTACATCCCGCCGGGAGCAAGGACGCGGCGGACGTGCTGGTTGAACTCGGCGGTGGTCAGCGGACGCGGGGTCACCGCGCCGGCAAAAACGTCCCGGATGATGAAGTCTCGGGTCTCCGCCGTCAGGGTTTCGGTCACGTGCCGGGCCTCCCCCACGCGAAGGCGCAGCAGCGGCGCCTTGGGGAGGTCGAACCAGCCGCGCACGTACTCCGCCAGCTTGCCGTCCAGTTCCACCACCACCTGCCTGGCGTCCGGGTAGACGGCGTGGAAGTAGCGGGCCAGGGAGCAGGCGCCGCCGCCCAGGTGCAGGCCGCGCAGCTTTGGGGCTTCAGGCTTCTGCGCGGCACCGGAGGAAACGCCCGACGGCGGCCAGCGGGACTCGATGAGCGCGGCCATCCATCGCATGTACTCGAAGTCCAGGAACAGCGGGTCCGCGAGGTCGATGTGCGAGCTCATGACGCCGTTGATCTTCAGGAGCCAGCCGGTGGAGTTGTCCTGGTCCGCGATCAGCTCGCAGTCACCGGTGTCGATGTAGTACACACCCTCAACCGGACCGTTCGGCCGGGTTCCTTTGGGCACTTCCACCACGCCCGCCGCCGGACGGCTGCCGCGGTGCCCGGGTTTTCCGCGCTTCGCCATGACCCGTGCCCCGCTTCAGTCCGTCCAACCAGTTCGAGTATCCAACCCTAGTTGGTCTGCACCGCCCCTTCACCTTCGCGGATCCGGTTCACCACGGCAGTGGTGGAACGCTCCGCCACGTAATCCAGGATGGCCACCCGGCCGCCGTACTCCTCCACGGCCGGGGTTTCGGCCAGCATCTCCGGGGTGTAGTCCCCGCCCTTGGCGTACACCTCGGGCCGGAGCTGCCGGATCAGCGGGGCCGCGGTGGGGGTATCGAAGACGGTCACGTAGTCCACGCAGCTCAGTGCCGCCACCACGGCGGCCCGGTCCGCGACCCCGTTGATGGGCCGTCCCGCGCCCTTGAGCCGCCGGACGGAGCCGTCACTGTTCAGGGCCACCACCAGGATGTCGCCCAGCTGTTTGGCCTGGTTTAGGTACCGGGTGTGCCCGCTGTGCAGCACATCGAAGCAGCCGTTGGTCAGGACGATGCGCTGCCCCTCCGCCCGGTGCACTTCCAGCTGCCGTTCCAGTTCGTCCGCACCCAGGGCCGTGTCCGCGAAGGCCTTCAGGTACCGGCTGAGCTGTGCCGTGCTGCAGACCGACGTGCCGGGCTGATGCACCACCACGTCCGCAGCGGACTGCGCCAGGTCCAGGCTCGCCGTCAGCGGCAGGCCGGCCGAACGCGCCAGGGTCAGGGCGGCCACAAAAGTGTCGCCTGCTCCCGACGCCTGCTTTTCGGCGGCCGGGCGCGCCCACGTCCGGTGCGTGACGCCGTCGGGCCTCAGCAGGACTGTGCCGTCGCGGTCCAGCGTGACCACCACGGCTCCTGCTCCCGTGGCCGCCAGCAGCGCATCCGCGTGCCTGCCCACCTCGGCCACCCTGTCCTGCCCCTCGGGAAGCCGCACATCCAGCATCCGCGCCGTTTCCTGCGCGTTGGGGGTCACCAGGTCGGGATGCAGCGCGGCCCAAGGCCGGGGGTCGTGCGAATCGACCACCAGCAGGGGCCGCCCGCCGGCATCCCCGCGGTCCTTGCCCGCCAGGGCGTCCTCCAGGCCACGGCGGACGGGGTCCGCCAGGACGCCGGTGCCGTAATCGCACACCATCACGGAGTCCTGGTGCTCGACGGCGGCGCGCACCGAGGCAGCCAGCTCCGCCAGCGCTTCAGCGGGCACGGACTTGGCCGCGTCATCGATGCGGAGCATCACCTGGCCGCCGCTGCTGATCCGGATCTTGGTGGTGGTGACCATGTCCGGGTGGTCCAGCAGGTAGGTGACGTCGATCCCCGCCGCCACCAGCTGGCTCCGGAGGTCCACCCCGGCGTCGTCCGTTCCGATGATGCCGGCAACGGACACCCGCGCCCCCAGGGCGGCCAGGTTCATGGCGGTGTTGGCGGCCCCGCCGGGTACGGACGCGCGGGACTGGATGTCCACCACCGGAGCCGGGGCCTCACGGCAGAGCCGCTCGATGCTGCCGCTCCACCACCCGTCCAGCATGACGTCGCCGAGCACCAGGATGGCCGGCTGCTCCGCCGCCAGCCGCCCGGGCAGCCATTCGGCGAGCGCCCGCTGCTCCGACAGGTCCCCTGCCTCGGGGGTGATGCTCATGGCCGGTCCTCCCCCTCTTGCTGTGTTGCCTGGGCCGGCGGTGCCGCGATGTGCACCACTTTCACCCGGCTGAACTCATCCAGGAGTTCCGGGCCGTAGCCGAAACCGGCACCGCTCGCACCCCGCGGCTGGGCGGCGCCGCCGGGGGCACCGCCAAACACCTCGTTGATCTTCACCGTGCCCACGGGAAGGGCGGCCACCGCCTGCTGGATGTGGGCAATATTGCCGGACAGGACTGTGGCAGCGAGGCCATACCTGCCGCTGCACGCGAGCCGCAGGCCGTCGTCGAACGTTTTCACCACCTGCACCGGCGCGACGGGCCCGAAAGTTTCCTCCGTCATCACCTCCATTGTGTCGGTGCATCCGGTCAGCACCGTGGCGGGATAGAAGGAGCCCGGACCGTCGGGAAGGGCGCCGCCCTCCACGGCGCGGGCGCCCTGCTGCAGTGCGTCGGCCACGTGTGCGTGGACGGCCTCGCGCATCCGCCCGTCCACCAGCGGGGCAACCGTGCCGTTGCCGTTGCGGAGCGCGGCCTCTGCCTCCAGGGCGGCGCAGAATTCAGCTGCGATGGCCTCGTGGACGTAGATCCGTTCAACCGCCACGCAGATCTGCCCGCTGTTGCTGAAGGCGCCGATCGCGGCCTGCTCGGCTGCCCACACGGGATCCACGTCCCGGTCCACCAGCAGCGGATCGTTTCCGCCGTTTTCCCGGATGACGTGCGCACCGGTGAGGGCTCCGGCCCTGGCAATGCGGGCACCGGAAGCGCTTGAGCCCACGTGCGCGATAACGTCCACCTCGGACTCGGCAAGGAGCGCGCCGACGCCCGCGCCGCCTGACAGCGTCTGGAAGACACCCGGCGGGAAGGCCGGCGCCAGGACCTCCCCGAGGGCTTCGCCGAGGCGCGGGCAGCGCTCGCTGGGTTTGTGGATCACGGTATTGCCGGTGGCCAGCGCGGCGCCGATCAACCCGCACGCCACGGCCACGGGATCATTCCACGGGGTGAGGAGCGCGGCCACTCCCCGCGGCTCCGCCACCGTGTAGTCCGAGGCCAGCGCATTTCCCCGCAGGCTGAGGCCGCGGTGGATGGGGCCGAGCTCGGCATACTGCTCCAGGGTGGACACTCCGGCGGCAATCCCCGCCAGCGATTCGTCCACCGGCCGGCCCGTTTCGCTGGCATTCAGCCCGGCCAGTTCCTGGGCGGCCGCATCGAGCGCGCGCGCGGCCGCCTTGAGTGCGGCACCCCGCTGGGCTGCGGCAGTGGAAGCCCAGTCCGGGGACGCGCTGCGGGCTACCTCCACGGCACGGGCCACGGCATCCGGCCCGGCCTCCGGCACGGTCCAGAGGACCTCCCCGGTGCGCGGGTTGCGGATGGTGATGCCGCCGCGCTCAGCCAATTCCTGGTCCGTTGTTGTTTCGATGGCAGTGGTGGGCATGGTGTTCCTCCCGTCGTTTCCGGTCTGGTGGACTGTTGCCTTTAGGGCCAGGAGCCCTCTTCCTCGTGGCAGATCAGCATTTCGCGGACCTCGCAGCCGGTGGGCTGGTTCAACGCGAACAGGATGGCCTGCGCGGTGTTGGCGGGGTCGTTGAGGCGCGAATCGTCCTGCGGCTTGTACTGCTCCGTGCGGTCATCGAAGAACCGCGTTTTCATGCCGCCGGGGATCATGGTGGTCACGCCGATCTCTCCCCCCGTCTCGGCTGCGAGCGCGTGGCTGAAGCCCACCACGCCGAACTTCGAGGCGCAGTAGGCCGTCGCATCGGCAACGGCGCGCTTGCCCAGGGTGGAAGCAACGGTCACCACCCGGCCGTGGCTGGCCTTGAGGTAGGGCAGGGCCGCCCGCACCACGGACACCGTGCCCATCAGGTTCACGCCGATGACCTTTTCCCACTCGGTGGCTTCGACGTCGGCGAGCTTGCCGCAGCGGTCGATGCCGGCTGCGGTGACCACGGCTTCCAGCCCGCCAAGCGATTCGGCGGCTTCCTTTACTGCGGCCTCCACGGCGGCGCGGTCCGCCACGTCCACTTCGAAGGCCTTGACGTTGGAGACGCTGCTGATGTCCCGGTCCAGCACCACCGGGGTGCCGCCCGCCTTGAGGACGGCGTCGACGACGGCGGCCCCCAGTCCGGAGGCACCTCCCGTTACGAGCACGCGGCCGGGGGTCTGCGAGGCAGGCACATTTACTTCTGCAGTCATGGTGTTCCTTTCAATGGGAAATACAAACTTTGGGGCGGGTGGGCGGCTGGCTCACCTGGCGGGCAGGCCCACCTTTCAGCTCACCTTGGCGAGGGCATCGGCCAGTCCGGTGGTGGAACGGGCGGGGTGGTAGGGGACGGTGATGCACCGACCGCCCCACTTCTCCACGAGGTCGGCCTCCGGGAGGCGGGCGCCCTTGTAGTCGCCGCCCTTGACCCAGATGTCCGGGCGAAGCCGTTCCAGGGCCGCTTCCGGGGTGTCTTCATCGAAGATCATCACGGCGTCCACGCATTCCATGGCCAGCAGCAGTTCGGCCCTGTCCTGCTGGCCGATGATGGGACGCTCCGGCCCCTTGAGCCGGCGTACCGAATCATCGGAGTTGAGGCAGACGATCAGGCAGTCCCCCAGCTCGCGTGCGGCCGCAAGGGACCGGACATGGCCGGCATGCAGGAGGTCGAAGCAACCGCCGGTGGCCACCACCTTGCCGCCGTTGTCCCGCACCACGCGGGCCAGCAGCAGCGGTTCGCTGATGCGGCGCTTGCCGCCAACCGGGGTGGGGGGCCTCAGCGGACCGGCAGTGGCGGCACCGGCGCCCGCGCCGGCGCCCGCGCCGGAAGCAGCCTCTGCCTCGCGGCCTGTCCCGGGGCCTGTTTCGGGGTCCGCTTCGGAGTCGGGAAAGGCAGATACTCCCCCGTTGGCCAGGAAGTCGGCGGCATCATGGACTGCGAGCCTGGCGGCCTCCCCGAGCTCCCTGCCGGCCAGGAGGTGGACGGCCAGGCTGGCCGCGAGCCGGTCACCCGCACCGCAGGGATCGCCCGCTTCCACCCGGGGCGCCGGGACGGCATCCGGGGAAGTCCGGCCCTCCCGCAGCAGCACCGCGCCCTGTTCACCCTTGGTCACCAGCACGGCACGGCTTTGCCAGTGCTCCAGCAGGATCCGGCCGGCCTGGACGGCCTCATCCTGCGGCTCCTGCGTCAGCGGATCCCCAGCCACGCCGTGGACGTCCCGGCCAGCGCCGGCGGACGCCGCGGCCTGCCCGCCGCCGCGTTCCCCGGCGAGCGCCTGGGCCGCCTTGCTCGCTTCGGCGAGGTTGGGGGTCACTACGGCAACGCCCGGGACGGGGTCGGCGCCGGCGGGATGCGGGTCCCAGATGATGGGGATGGTCCCGGCCAGCCGGGCCAGGAGGTCCCGCAGCTGCGGATTCGCCGCCAGGCCCCTTCCGTAGTCGGCCACGATGATCACGCCGGCCTTCTCGACGGCGCGGAGCATGGCCGGCGTGGCGTCCGGAATGGGGGCCTTCCCGCAGCCCTGGTCGAAACGGACCACCGGGTGGGATCCCGCCCTGACCCGGGTCTTGACGGGCGAGGCGTAGCCGCTGGGACCTGAGACCAGCCGCACTCCGGCGAGGTGCTGTTCCAGCTGCCGCCCGGCGTCGTCATCGCCCAGGACCGTCACCAGCGTCACGGGCCAGCCGTCCTGGGCGAGCATCCGGGCTACCAGGCCAGCACCGCCGGCACGCCGCTTCACCCCGGAAACATCCACCACGGGCACGGGCGCATCGGGGCTGAGCCGGGTGGCGTCACCGGACAGGTCCACATCCAGCATCACGTCGCCCACCACCACGATCCTCATGGCCGGCCTCCCCGCAATGACAGGCCGGCATCGGGGGCGCTGCGCCGTCCCACTTCCAGGTCGAACGCACGGCACATCGCGTGCAGGGCGATGAGGTGCCCTTCCTGGGCGTTGGCGTTGAGGGCGTCGATCATCACGGCTTCATCGCAGGCGTCGGCCAGGGGGTTGGGCCCGACGCCGGTCAGCGCCCAGGTGGTGATGTTCAGCTTTGCGGCAACCTCCGCCGCCCGCAGCAGGTTGGGGCTCTTCCCGCTCGTTGACAGCAACATCAGCACGTCGCCGGACCGGCCGTGCGCGCGCACCTGCCGCGCGAAGACGTCATCGAAGCCGTAGTCGTTGGCGATGGCCGTGACGGCGGACGACTCAGCGTGCAGCGAGATCGCGGAGAACGGGACGCGTTCGCCGTCGAACCTGCCCACCAGCTCGGCAGTCAGGTGCTGCGCCTCCGCCGCCGAGCCGCCGTTCCCGGCTGCGAGCAGCCGCTGCCCGCGCAGCAGGCGCTGGGCAAGCTCCACTCCCCAGGCCGCAAGGCGGCTGGACTGGCTGCGCAGCGAATCCAGCGCCGGCAGCACATTGTCCAGGTGCGTCAAAACGATGTCCGAGCTGACCGGGTCCACAAAGCCGGAACCCGGCAGGACCGCGGGGAGGGCCGGCGTGGCGGCCAAAGTGCGCAGGTCGGTTTCACGAAGGGACCATTCGGCAGTCACAGTGCCGCTCCTTCCATCGGGACAACGCCGGCAGGGGCCCCCGCCACAGCCTGCTGGTAGGCCTTTTCGGTTTCGGCAGCCACCCGGTCCCACGAGTACCTGGTCCGGGCCCGCAGCCTGCCCGCGTTTCCGAGCTCTGCCCGCAGCGTGGGGTTATCCAGCAGCGTGGCCAGGGCGGACGCGATGGCCTCGGGGTCGCGCGGCGGCACGTGCAGCCCGGTCCCGTGGTCCACCACGGTGTCACGGAGGCCGCCCACGGCCGCAGCCACCACGGGGACGCCGCAGGCCATGGCCTCCAGCGGAACGATGCCGAAGGGCTCGTACCAGGGGGCGCACACCACGGCATCGGCACTGCGGAAAATCCCCGGCATCGCCTCCCGCGGCACCTGGCCCTGCAGCCTCACCTGGTCCGAGACGCCCAGTTCGGCGGCAAGGTCCATCAGGCGGCGCACCTCGGGATCGGCCTCGAGCGCCCCGGAGTCCCCGCCGCCGCCCACGATCAGGAGCTCGACGTCGTCGAATCCTGCCTCGCGGAGGTACGGCAGCGCCCTGATCACCAAATCCACGCCCTTGCGCGGCACCAGGCGGCCTACCGAGAGGATGCGGTGCCGGCGCGCCCGCGCATCCACGGGACCCTCGGCGGAGAAGAAGCCAAGGTCCACGCCGCAGGGGGCGATGGAGATCTTGGCGGTGCTGATACCCATGGCCTTGAGCTCGAACACCTCGTCCGAGCAGGTGGCAATGATCCGGTCCGCGGAGCGTCCCACACCCGGTTCAAGCCAGCGGCGTTCCTGCGGGCTGGTGTCCTCCGCGCCCTGGTGCCGCCGTTTGACCGTGCCAAGGGCGTGGAAGGTCTGGATGACGGGGACGCGGTACCCGGCATCGGGCCGCCTGGCTGCATCGAGGGCGGCCACGCCGGACATCCAGAAGTGGCCGTGCACCACGTCCGGCGGCCGCTGGATCCAGTCTTTGGCCACGCCGTCCGCCAGCTCGCCCATGAAGGGCAGCAGTTCGTCCTTGGGAACGTGGCGTGCCGGTCCTGCATCCACATGGACCACCTCAAGGCGGCGGCCCACCTGGACCCTGGCGGGAAGCTCCGTTGAATCCCTGCGGGTGTACACGGTGACCTGGTGGCCCCGCTTGGCAAGGGCTTCGGACAGCGCCGCGACGTGCACGTTCTGCCCGCCGGCGTCCACTCCGCCAAGTGCCGCCAATGGGCTGGCGTGCTCGGAAATCATCGAGATTCTCATGGGGTCTTCCTCTCCCGCGCCGGAACGAGGATCCGCTCGTCCAGGGGTTCGTTGTGGCGGTGGCCGGACTTGCTGCCGAGGTCCGCCAGGATCTCGTCCCAGCGGTGGTGGAACTTACCCAGGCCGTAGCGTTCCAGTGCCGCCTCGCGGGCGGCGGCTCCCCGCCGTCGTGCTTCCTCCGGATTGGCCACCAGCCGCCGCGCGCAGCGGAGCAGTTCGTCGATGTCGGCGGAGACGGCGCCGGCTTCCGGCGGCACCGCGCGGGGCGCTTCGGTGGTGGCCAGGGCAACCACCGGCATGCCCAGGTGCATGGCCTCCAGGAGGGACAGTCCCAGGGAGGTCCAGCGCATGGGGTGGATGTACACGCGGCACTTGGCCAGTTCACGGTGCAGCTCCAGGGTCTTCAGGTCGCCCCGCGGGGTCAGGCGTGACTCCCCGATCCCGGTGGCGGCGGCCAGGCCCTCGGTCTTCATGCCGAAGACCTGCAGCGGCGCCACTGAAGCGAAGGCGGGGAACAGGTCCGTTCCGGTGACGCGGCCGCGGCGGATGGGTTCATTCACCACCACCCCCAATTCGGGCAGTTCCCCCGTGTAGAGCTGTCCGGGGTCAGGGATTCCGTGCTCCACCACCAGGCTGGGTGCCGAGCCGTTGTCCCAGGCCAGCCTGTTGAAGTGCGTCACGTGGACCAGGGGGATGCTGGTCTGGTCCGCGAGCGGGTGGCTGGTATTGGGGAAATTTCCCTTGGGGGTGTTGTGCTCCACATACACGGCAGGAAGGTCCGCGCCTGGCCGCCGGCCCAGCAGCCGGGCAACTTCGTCGAGTTCTTCCGGGCGTTGGAGGACGACGGCGTCAACCTCCGCCGCGTCCAGCGAGGCGAGGTCCACCTCCCGCACAGACGCAGGCCAGTCCCTGCCTGCACGGCCAAGCCCCCAGGGTCCGCCCCCTGGCAGGACAGGAAGGAGGTACTCGTGACGGCCGCGCACAAAGGCGTCCGTCCAGGAACCGTGGACATGCCAGAGCAGGATTTTCATCTGTTACGGGCCTTTCTACGGGTGCTGACGTGGGTACTGAAGGAGCTCACTCCGCCCATCAGGCGCTCCACCGCCGCCACCACGTCCTCGGGGGACACGGAGTCCAGGCAGGGGTGGCCCGGAACCGGGCAGACGCGGGCGCGGGTCATCCGGCAGGCTGCGTTCTGGTCCCCGAGGAGTTCCAGCGGGACCCCGTACGGTGCCCAGCGGATGGCGGGCACCACCGGCGAAAAGAGGCAGGCAACGGGCGTGCCCACGGCCGCCGCGAGGTGTGCGGGACCGGTGTTGCCGGTGACCACCGCCTCGGCCCCGGCCATGACGCCGGCCAGGGTGTGCAGGTCCGTCCGGCCCCCGAGGTCCAGCGCCGAGGGCCCTGCCACCGTTGCGGTCAGCGATGTTTCCCCGGGACCGCCCGTCACCACCACGCGGTGCCCCGCACCCTGGAGGAGTTCGACGGCGGCCGCGTGGTGGAGCGGCGGCCAGGCCCGTGCCGGAACGGCCGCGCCGGGGTGGACCACCACATACGGTTCCTGGCCCACCAGGTCCCGGACATCCGGCACGGACGCCAGGTGGAGCTTGCCGTCGTCGCTGGCCGGGAGCCTGAAGCCTGCGGCCTCGGCGATGCCAAGTGCGCGTTCCGCCTCGGGCTGGTCCTCGGGGAAGTCCTCCCCCGGCTTGAGCCGGACGTCCAGGAGGGAGCCCGCATAGTCGGTGGACGCGCCGGTGATGCGCTCAACGCCGGCCAGCCGCAGCAGCAGCGCCAGCGGCAGGGGGGACTGGTGGAAGGACGTGAGGATCACGGCTTCAGTGATCCTGGAGTTCCGGACATATTCGATCAGCCTGTCGGCGTGCGGCCCGGTCATTTTGGGGGCCGGGTTCGTGATCCACGGGCTGTCCCAGCTGTAGACCTCCGCGGCTCCCGGCAGCACGCCTGCCGCAGCCTCCCCCTGCCTGCCGCACAGCAGGACCACGTGGTTGGGCTTGCTGCCGTCCGGGATCCTGCCGTTGGCAACGGCCCTGACTGCAGGACCGGCCAGCAGGACGTCTCCCATGCTGTCCAGGCGCGCCACCAGGACGCGGCCCATTACCGCCCCTCCTGCAGCAGGAGCACGGCCCCTGCCAGGTCCTGGGCCACCAGGCGGGCTTCAGCCACTTCTTCGGCAAGGGTCACCGGCGTAGGGACCAGCACCCCGGTGGCGCCCGCCGCTTCGGCGGCCCGGACGTCAGCGCCGATGTCACCGATCAGTGCAGCCTCGAATTCCCCGATGCCGAGCCTCCGGCATGCACTGTGGACCATGCCGGGCGCCGGCTTCCGGCAGAGGCAGCCGTCCTGCTCGGCATGGGGACAGACCTCCCACACGTCAAAGGGGCCCAGCAGTTCGTCCACCCTGGCATTCACACTGGCCACGTCGGCGGCAGTGATCATGCCGCGGGCGATGCCTGACTGGTTGCTGACCACGCCGGTGGCAATGCCTTCGGACCGCAGGGCGTCCAGCACGGCTTTGGCGCCTGGCATTGGCCGGACAAGGTCGGGGTTCCCGTTGTAGGGGACATCGACCACCAGGGTCCCGTCCCGGTCGAACAGGACAGCCCTGAGCTTGGAGGTTACGGAGCTTCCCATACCCTCCCTGTTCCCCCCTGCTGCTGCTCCTAAACAGGGCCGTTCGGTTTTCTCACCTTCCGGACCGCGCCCACGCAATCCGCCTGAACAGGCAAGATAGCGCGGCAGCGCCTACTGATGCCCGTTCCGGCACGTGGCTTGCGGCCGTGTGCGGCAGTTCTCGGGAGTGGGCTGGAAGGTCACCTGTTCCCGGCCCTGGCGCTGCCCCTGCGCGTGGCATTCTTGCCGGCCGGGGCTTGGTTCCCCTGCCCGCACACTGCCTGCAGGGTCCTGCCGGATCCTGTTGCCACCCCTGCTTGCCGCCCGGCATTTGCCGGTGCTTCATCCGATGAGCCCGCAAGCGAGCTGCCTTCAAGCCGGCGCTGGAGCTCCACCAGGACTTTCGCAAGGCGCCGTGAAACCTGCATCTGGGACATGCCAAGCCGCTTCCCCAGCTGCACCTGGGTCTCTTCACAGAAGTAGCGGCGATACAGGAGTTCCCGGTCCGCGGTATCCAGGTCCTGGATGGCGTCACGCAGGCAGGCCAGCTCCTCCAGCCGTTCCAGCGGCGTCTCTGGACATGCCAGCACCTCGCCGATGGACGGCGCGTCCGAATGCGGGTTGACGGCGTCGAGCGAGTCGGGGTGCATGCTGCTGGACGCCGAGATGGCCTCCTGCACTGCGGCGGGATCCTCATCGAGCACCCCTGCCAGTTCGGCCACGCTGGGGTTCCGTCCCAGCGATTGGGTCAGCTCCGGCTCGGCCCGGAACATCCGGGTGCGCAAGTCCTGGATGTGCCTGGGCGGCCTGACCACCCAGGTACGGTCGCGAAGGTACCGCTTCAGCTCCCCGGTAATGGTGGGAGCCGCGTAGGCGGGGAAACTCTCGCCCTTGGTCTGGTCAAAGCCGCGGGCCGCCTTGACCAGGCCAAGGTAGGCCACCTGGTTCAGGTCGGCGCGTTCGCGCCCGCGGGCCTCGAACCTGGCGGCCAGGGCCTCGGCGAGGTCCAGGTAGCCGAGGACCAGGTCGTTTTCAAAGGTCTGGCGCAGCCGCCCGGCCCGGGCGCTGGCAGGGCTGTCCCTTGGGAGTTCTGGCTGCTGCTGGTGGACAGGAGTAGCATCCACGGCAAGTGCGGAAAAGTATTCTGGCATTGTCGTTGGTTCCCTCGGTCGGGGTCCGAAAGCCTGCGGCAAGACTTAGAAGTAGGAAATCATAAGCCTGCTTATAAAACAATCCTTCCCGGTTATAGGCTCGGTGTGTAAGCGGTACTGACCGGCCACGCCAAGGAGCCCTGCCATGCACATCGCCATCACCGGAGCCAGCGGTAACGCGGGAACGGCACTGTTGCGCAGGCTGCAGGCCCGCCTGTCCGAAAAGCCGGGAAGCCTGACGTTGACGGGGATCAGCAGGCGCCGCCCGGACACCAGCCGGGCGCCCTATTCAGGTGTTGAGTGGCACACGCTGGACGTGGGCCTGGAAAGCGACCGGCCCCTGCTGGACGCGGCGCTGGCAGGAGTGGACGCCGTGGTCCACCTGGCGTGGCAGATCCAGCCCAACCGGGACCTCGAGCAGCTCTACCGGACCAACGTCACCGGCACCAGGAACGTCCTGTCGGCGGCCGGGAGGGCGGGCGTGAAACAGGTGGTCTGCGCGTCATCCGTGGGCGCCTACAGCAAGGCTCCCAAGGACCGGCGGACCGACGAATCGTGGCCCGCCCGCGGCATGCCGGGCTCACACTACAGCCGGCACAAGGCGGAGCAGGAAGAAGCCCTGGACGCATTCATGGCAGCGCATCCGGGCGTCCCGGTGGCCAGGCTCCGCCCGGCCCTGATCTTCCAGCGCGACGCCGGAAGCGAGATCGGAAGATATTTCCTGGGGCCACTCATACCAAGGCTCCTGCCGGGGAGGCTGCGGATACCACTCCTGCCGGCCCCCGAGGACCTGATCTTCCAGGCGGTCCATGCGGACGATGTGGCTGATGCCTATTGGCGCGTTATTGACCGGCGAGCCTCCGGAGCCTTCAATGTCGCAGCAGAACCCGTCCTGACACCGCAGGAACTCGCCCGCATCCTGGGCGCCCGACGGATCCTGCCTATCCCCATGGGACTGCTCCACAAGATCGTTGGCGCGGCATGGAGGCTGCGGCTCCAGCCCACGGATTCGGGATGGATTGAGATGGCAGCCGGTGCCCCCATCATGGATACCAGCCGGGCAGGGCGGATTCTTGGCTGGGAGCCAAAGTTCTCATCCACCGAGGCCGTCGCCGAGGTGCTGGCGGGCATGGGAACGGGGGAAGGAATCACTCCCTCCCCCGTCCTGAAACCAAGGTAGATCCTGCCGCGCGCGGACTAGATGCCGGGGCGGGGATTCTCCCTGTCCCCGTGGCCGCCGCCGGCAGGATTGGTGCCCTCATTACGCCGCTCATCCCGGTCGACGTCGCCACGGGCTCCGTCACCGGCAGCCGGGCCTCCTGCAGTGCCAGTCCCACCGGCCATGGCGCCCTCACCGCCGGCGCCCTCCCGGTGGGCGTGGCGCCCGTCCTCACGGTCCGCACGGCCGGCGTCGTCACGGTCGGCGTGGCTGGCAGTGCCGGCGTTGGCCTGGCCGGCGCCGTCGCGGTTGGTACGGTCCCGGCGGCCGCCCGTGCCATCTGCGGCCAGTGTGACGTCCGGGTCAAGCTCGTCCGCCTTGCGGGTCCGCTCATTCACGTCATCACGGAGCGACTTGGCCTCCGCCACCTGCTGGTCTGCCTGCTGGCGCAACCGCGCCGCATCCACCTGGGCCTGCTCCGCATCCGCCCTGGCCCGTGTTGCCTTCGCTTCCCGTTCACGGGCGTCGAGCTCCCGGACTTCGGCCTCGCGGCGGATCTCAGCGGCTTTTTCCCGGTGTGCGTCGTCCCGCTTTTGCTGCATCGCCTTCCGGCGCCGCCCGCTGGCCAGCACCAGCAGCACAATCAGGACCACCACAACGATGGCAACCAACACCCAAACCCATGGAGCTGTTTCCAAACTACCCACCACTTTCCACTTCGATGTGCCCGGCAGGCCCACGCCTTCCGGCTGACTCTTTCGGAACCTTTTGCAACTCGCTTAGCAAGGGTACTTACCTTTTATTAGTAATCATGCTTATTATTTTACGGCCAGTATTGCTGGTTCTTGATCAACAACCGGCCTTCTTGGAAAGAGAGAGCGAAGATGACAGAGAACCAATGGCCCCAGGATCCCGCCTACACGGCTCCGCCGGCCTCTACAGGAATTCCGGGTGAGCGCACCGCCGCCACCTTCCCATCCGCCGCCACTCCCCAGTACGGCGAAGGCCAGGCCGCTTCCGCCTCGGGGACATCCACCAAGGATGCGGCCAAGGAAGAAGCAGCAGACGTAGCCCGCACAGCGAAGGGTTCCGCCCAGAACGTTGCCCAGACGGCCAAGGAGGAAGCCGCCCACGTGGCCTCCGAGGCG
>NZ_VDEV01000039.1:0-151846 GCF_006151685.1 Arthrobacter sp. BB-1 | reverse complement strand
TGGGGCGCCGGGGACGAACTATGGCACGAGCACCATCCTGGGTGTGGACAACAGCCCGGTGGAGATCACGTACTTGAAGTTCGACCTGTCAGCGTATGCGGGCAGGACCCTGGAGAGTGCGACGCTGGAGCTGCGCAGCGCCGGGAGCGGGTCAACGGGTACGCAGAACGTCAAGCTGGTCGGTGATGACAGCTGGACCGAGGCTGGGATCACGTACAGCGGCACTCCACTCCGTCCGGCCCTTGGCACCACCATTGGCACGCTCGGCCCGACAACGACCAACACCATCTACAAGATTTTGCTGAACGCCGATTCCGTGAAGGGTGAGCTTGGTCAAATGCTCTCACTTGGGATGGATGCCAACAGCAGCGATGGCCTGGACCTGAACTCAAAGGAGGCCGGCAGCACGAACGCACCCAAGCTCATCCTCACGCTGGCGAAGTAGGCGAACGCCGGCCGAGGCGGCCGGCGCCGTCCACATCAGCAACATCATCGATTGGCACCACAAGACAGGGGACACCATGTACAGGCAGACCAAGTCCAACACCAAGGCACTGCACTTCGACATCCACGGCCGCATTACGATCCGCGTTGACGCAGAGGCGCCAGCAGCGCCACAGCTCAAGAGCATGTTGGCGTGTTTCGCCACTGACACCGAACGGCCGGCCGACATCATGGTGGATGACCGGCTGGAGCCAATGCCGGATGCGGGTCTGCTCGAGCACGAACTCGCGTACACGGAAAACAGCGTGCGCTTCCAAGCCGAGCGGCTCCAGGTAGTGCGGGACGGAAACCAGTGGCGCATCCATGGTCCGGGCGAGCTGTTGACCTCCGTGGTTCCTGTTCTGGATGCCGCCATGGTGGCTCGAGGAGCGGGGATGATCCACGCGGCAACAATGGCGTACCGGGGGCACGCGATCGCGCTTCCCGCCGCCGGCGGGACCGGTAAGACGAGCACCGCCGCCAAGCTGATGAGGCGCGAGGGGTGGTCGTTCATGGGCGATGACTGGGCTTTCCTCGCCGAGGACGCCACCCTACTCGGCTACGCGAAGCCGATGTTTATTAAGCCGCACCACCGGAACATTTACCCCCACCTGTTTCAGGGTGTAAGGAAGCCCCTCGTCCCGCCACAGCTCTCGAAGAGCGTCGGCCGCCTCACCACGGTGGTGCATCCGTACGTCATCCGTTACCCGCGCCTCGCGGACTTCTCCCGGCGTTGGTCGCCCGAGCACCGCATGGTTGATGCAGGGACCGCTTTTCCCGGCCGGGAGGTGACGACGACGGCCCCGCTCGCGGCGGCCATTTATATCGAGCGCTACGAAGGCTCCCGATCCCGGATTGTTGAGCGGACAACGGAGTGGATGGTCGACCGCATGCTCGGCAACTTCCACATCGAGATGGCAAGCTTCTCGCAGCATGTCGTAACAGGCCTGGCTGCCACATCCGTCGTCCCCTGGCGCGAGCACTTCGCCGCAAAAGGGGTAGTGCTGAGCAAAGCGCTCGACGGACGGCCCTGCCACCTGCTGCAGGTGCCCTCCGCCTACACTGCGGACGAAGCGTCCGACGACATCGTCCGGTATCTCGAGGAGCTGCTGCCGTCGGTCCTCGACGAGCAGATCTGAGGGGGTGGGCACAGTGGGTCACAGCCCCTCCGAGGTCACCGCGGTCGTTCCGGCCCGCAACGCTGAGCAGATGCTCCCGCGCTGCCTGGAGGCCCTACGGCAGTCAGGTGTCGCCGAGATCATAGTGGTGGACGGATGCTCTACTGACCGCACCGTCGAACTATCCCTCGCGGCCGGCGCGCGCGTCCTGAGCGACGAGGGCCGTGGCCTGCCGTGGGCGCGAACGCTCGGTGTGCAGAGCAGCAGTACCCGTTGGGTCCTGCTCGTCGATTCCGACGTCGTGTTCGGCCCAACGGGCGTCGCAGATTTACTCAGGGAGCTGGTCGAAGGCGGCTACGACGCCCTCCAGGCCGGTCTCGAGAGTGTCGCTGGACCGGGCTACTGGGGGCAGGCGTTGGCACATCACCACCGCACCGGCCGCAGTCGCAACTGGTTCGGGCTCGTGGCGACGATCGTTGACCGGGAGCTAATGCTGGGCGTGGGTTTCGACGACAAGTTCAAGTCGGGGGAGGATATCGAGCTGCGTTGGCGGATGCGGCAGTCGGGGCTGCGAACGGCAGTGTCAGAGCGCGTCGTCGTCGAACACCGTTTCGCCGCCGATGACTTCAACTTCGCGCTCGACCAGTTCCTGATGGACGGAACGGGACTGGGACGGATGATCCGCAAGCACGGCTGGCGCGGAGCCAGGTTGGCGCTGTTGCCCGCGGCAGCGGCAGTTCGGGGCAGCGTCTTGAGCCTCGCCTCGGGGCAGCCTCGGTGGCTGCGCTACTACCTCGCCTTCTGCTGGTACAACTATGCGGGCCTGGCGAAAGGTCTGGCGTCATGACCGCTGAGCTTGGGACCGCCGTCACGGACCCCTCAACCATCCGGCATTCCCCCTTGCGTAGTTCGCTCGGCCTCATAGTGGGCAAGGTCGCCCAGATTGGCTGGGGTTTTGCCTTCTGGGTCGTGGCTGCGCGTGCGACGTCAGACCGTGAGGTCGGGCTCACCATGGCTGCGGTCGCGGCAGTGATGATCTGCACGCAGCTCGCGGTTCTTGGTGCAGGGTCGGCCGTCATCGTGGCGGTAGGACGAGGAGAGCCGCCCGCGCGGGTGCTGGATGCGGCGTTCGCCATCGTGGGGGTAGCCGGCACTGTGCTGGCCCTCGGTTACCTCGTGCTGCAGGCGGCCGTGGCGCCGGAAACGGCCTCGGCATCGGTTCTCTTCTGGCTTACGTTCCTTGCGGCTGCCGTCACCGGTACCCTGGTGATTGTGCTGGACCAGGCGCTTGTGGCGTTGGGACGCGGTGCCAGCGCCACCTTGAGGTACGCGTTGGGCGGCGGGGTTTCGCTCGGCGCTGCAGCGCTCGTTTCCTGGCAGGCGCACGGCGCCTCGGCCGACGTGATGATGGCTGCCTGGACCCTCGGGAACACGGTGGCGTGCGTCGTCGGTGTGGTCCAACTGCGAAAACTGATTGGTTACCGGCCGAGGCCATCCTTGCGATCAACGCGCGGCCGTCCACTGCTGGCGGTGGGCATTCCGTACCAGCTCCTCACCCTCACGGAGCGCGCCCCGGGGCTGGTGCTGCCTCTCCTGCTCGCCCACACAGTGGCGCCGGAGACCGCTGCCTACTGGTATCCGGCTTGGATGATGGCCTGGGCAGCCTACTCCGCTCCGATGCTGATGGGCATCGTCCAGTTCTCCGAAGGTGTCCGCGACCCGCGCCGCCTGGTGTCTACAACCTGGGCGAGTCTCCGGTGGTCGGTCGCCGTGGGAGGTCTGGCGGCAGTCGTCCTCGTCCTCCTCGCTCATCCGCTGCTCATTCTGCTGGGGGAGCGGTACGCCGACGCATCCGCTGACGCTCTGCGGTGGTTGGCGGCCGGACTGGTTCCGTACGCGGTGCTACAGGCCTACAACGCCGTGTGCCGGGCTCTCGGCCGCTACGTCGAACCGATCGTGGTCGGCGTGACGCTCGGAGTCGCCCTCTGCACCTCAGCGCTGCTAGTCGCCGAAACGGGCCCCGGCGCCATGGCCCTTGCGTGGCTGGTGGTGCTCTCCATTGGGGCCGTCGTGGTCGGCCTCCGTTTAGTCGCCGTTCTCCGGCGCGTCACAAAGGAGTCACGATGACCACAACAATTGATGCGCCCAGCCGCATCCAGAAACGCTGGAAGGCCCGTGACGCGTGGTGCGCACTGGCGGGGGCCGTGTCGCTGGCGCTTACCGCTTGGGCCGCTTCAACGGTCGCCGTTCCAGTAAACAGCGACTTGGGGCTCGTTGCCGTGCTCCCCTACCCATTCTGGGCAGGTGTCCTGATTTTGAACGTCGCCTTCGTTGTGGCGCTACGAGGGGATGCCTCAGGTCCGGCCGGCCGCGCGGTCATGATGTGGCTGCTGCTGGTGTTGGTGCTCGTGCTCTTCGGCACGGCAGCCTTCGTCACGGACGTACCCCGTGGTGAGGTCGCGTTCCGTCATCTCGGCATCGCCGATGCCCTCTCGCGCAGCCAGGGGATCGACCCCGACATTGACGCCTACTTTAACTGGCCGGGTTTCTTCGCCCTTCTCGCGACAGTGCTCAAGGCAACCGGCCTCGACCCGGTAACCCTTGCCCTGTGGGCGCCTGTGCTCAACGTGGGCATGTGGCTCGCTGCTGTGGGCGTGCTGATGCGCTACCTTACGCAGGATCCGCGACGGCAGTGGCTCGTGCTCTGGCTCTTCTGCCTCGGCAACTGGCAGGACCAGGACTACTTGTCTCCCCAAGCCTTCGGCTTCTTCCTGTACCTCGTCGTGATCGCACTTGTCGTCGGGCCGCTGGCCGCGCGGCCCCCCAAGTTCCACGGCTTCCGAGATACCGACCTGGCTGCGTGGTGGCAAGGTCGGTCCCCGGCTGAGCCCCAGCCGGGGTACCGGGTGAGCGCCCTCGTGGTGGCTCTCGTGCTGGTCGCGGTCATCTGCGCGAGCCATCAACTGACACCCTTCATGTTGCTGATCGCCCTCACCGCCCTCACCCTGAGCGGACGTGTCTGGCCCGGCCGGCTGCCTCTCATCACCGCCGTCGTACTGGCCCTCTGGCTCGCCTACCCCGCCAGTACCTACCTCACGGGGAACCCGCCCCTGGCGGAAGGAGGAGTGCTGGCCGCGGTCAATGCCAACGTCGTCGACCGCGTGAGCGGAACCCCCGGGCATGTGCTCGTGGTGGAGGCCCGGGTGGTTCTCACCCTCCTGCTGTGGGCGCTCGCGGTGGCGGGCGCGGTGCGCGACCGGCGCAGGGGGCGTCTCGACATCCGGGTAGTCCTCCTTGCTGTCACCCCACTGCTGCTTTTCCCCGTGCAGTTGTACGGCGGGGAAATGCTCATCCGTGTCTCGCTTTTCGCCCTGCCCTTCATAGCCCTGCAGGCCTGCTCGATCCTGCTTCCCACAGAAGGCAGCACCCAGCCCTCCCTCCGTGCGGCGGGGGGCCTCGCGCTGACGTTCTGCTTGTTGGGCCTGCTGACAGTGACAGGCAGGTTCGGGAACGCCCAGTTTGACGTCTTCACCGATAACGAGATCGCTGCCGTTGCTGCCGTGCAGCGCCTTGCGCCGCCCGGCTCGACGATCATGTCGGCTGCTCCCCCGACGCCATGGCGCAGCGAGTCCTACCTCGATCACCCGTATCGGACCATCGACTACATGTGCCGGTCCGACTTGTCTACGGCGGCGTGCGGCCCAGTGGTTTACGAGAACGCCCGGAAAAACCCTGCCGGCGCCGTCGCGTTGTTCACCCGCTCGTCGGAAGCGAGTCTTGTGCTCAGGGGCGCCACCAGCGCCAGCGGCTTCGCCGAGCTGGAGGAGTGGCTGCGCACGCAACCGGGCGTGGAGCTCGTGTTCAGCAATGCCGACGCACGCGCCTACCAGGTGACGCCATGAACCGCCCCATCAGCCGGCAAACCTTGGTCCTCGGCCTCTCGGCCGTCGCCTTGTCACTGGTGACGCTCGTCGGGCTGCCGACACCGCTGCAGGTGGTCGCCGCGACAGTCGTCGTTATCCTGCTGCCAGGGCAGGCACTGGTCCGACTCACGTCGGTTACCGACCCTGCCCTCCGCGGGCTGCTCGTCCTGGCTCTCGGCCTCGCCTCGCTAACGGCGGTGTCCACCGCGATGTTCTACCTCGCTGTGTGGTCGTGGCAGGCGTGCGTCATCACAATGGGCGTCATCACCCTTGGCGCGTGCATGGCACGCGCACGACAGGAGTTCGTGTCCGCACGACAGGAGGTCGTGTCATGATCGATCTGGCGGGACTGCTCGCGATTGCCGCCCTACTCATCACCGCCGCGCTGCTCGTTACCCTTATCGCGCTCGAGATCCGACGCGCGGGACCAGGCGCCGAACGGCCAACGAGGCTCCTGGGCCTGACCATAGACCGCAGGGTAGTCGGAGTCATGTGGGTGATGTACCTCCTCCTCTTCGTTCCGCGCGTCGTGGGACTGCTCACATGAACGGCGCTGCGCGGTGGTGGCTGCTCAGCGACCTCCACTTGGGCGTATCGGACGACGACCCCCGCCGCCCAGGCGCAGCGCTACCCGGATTCCTGCGCCGCGAGGTCCTGGCAGGAGCCGGTACGCAGCGGCACGTCGTTTTCGTGGGTGACACGTTCGAGCTGGTCGGTCTGGCCGAAGACGAGAGCCTTGCGCGGCTGGAGTCGATCCTCATCCAGCACCTTGACACGTTCCGGGCCCTGGACGCGTGTGCCGCTCGCGGCGTGCAGCTGCACTTCGTGTGCGGCAACCACGACGTGGAGTTAGCCCGGCCGTCGGTTGCCGCCCACCTGTCAGCGCTGCTGTCACCCCTCGAGCCCACACGGGTTCAGGTGCATCCGTGGTTCTTGCACGTGCCCCACGTGCTGGTGGCCGAGCACGGGCACCAGCACCACGCGCTGCACCGGATTCCTGAGGTGCTCCGCTCGGCGATCAACGGTACCGACCAGCTGAACCTGCCACCGCTCGCGGCCTGGAACGCCGACCCGTCGAGCTCGCGCCTGAGCCGTGCCGGGGCCGTTGCCCGGTCCTGCCTGGCCTCCGAGCTGGCGGAACGCCGCATCCGGGAGCCCGAGTACGACGAGATGTTGCAGTCCGAGTCACTTCGCCTTGCGCTCGATGAGGCGGCCCTGAGGGACCTGGCGCGCCTGTCCCGGTTCCGGACAGTGTCGGCGCTTCCGCGCGCCGCCACTCGCATGATGCTGGCGGCCGCCGGGCACAGGATCGCCGGAGAGGTAGGCCCCGCGGCAGCGCGTCGGTTCGCACGTACTCTCGAAGAGCATGGTTCCGGGGTGGCTTGGTACGTCTCGGGCCACACCCACCGTGCCCTGGAATCGGCACTGGAGGGGTGCACAACCCGTTACATCAACACAGGCACATGGTGTTCGGACGTCAGGGGTCGAGGACCTGACCAGTTGGATCACCGGTCGTTCCCATACGCCTTGGTCGACGTGGACAGCAATGGCGCCGCGAGCGGCGGCTTGCGGTACTGGCGAGCGGACGGCGGTTCAGCGGCTGCGTGACCCGCTGTCAGTCTGCATGCCGCCGGAAACGGCACGGAATTCCCACGTGTAAGAGCCGTCAGCCTTGAGGCTCATTCTTAGGTGACCCCAGGTGTCGCTGAACTTCTGCTGCACATAAGAGGGGTTGCTCTTGAACCGCCGGAGGCCGATTCCACCAGTGGACACCTGGAATTGTTGCATGCCGTCCGCAACGCACTGGTCCGCGTTGTTCACCGGGCAGGTCCGCTCATAATTGTGCTGGCTGCCTGAAAGCAGTATCCGGACCCGGTTTGCCCAGAAAACGTCAATCCACGGCTTGGCTTCGGTGAAGCGGCCGTGGCTGGACGTGTCAGAGGTGAAGTATGGGTCATGGTAGACGACGGCGAGATGCCTGCCGGCCGCTTTGGCTGCCTTTAAATCGGCGTCCATTTCCGACGTCATTGCCCGCGCGCGCTCAGCGTCGTACCGCCAGGTGGCGGTCGGGGCTACAAGGAAGTGCCAGTTGCCCTTATCGAATGAGTACCATTCGAGGGCGTCCACGAACCGGCCAAGGTGGGTGTTGGTTGCGCTTTTCGTAGTGGACACGCACTCACCGTTCATATACTTGTCCAGTTCGTCGTTCCTGCCGGGCTGAACGTCGTGGTTCGGTCCTGCAGCCCAGTACGTTTTGGATTTGGCCGGTCCCCACAGCTGGTCATAGGCTCCGAGCGCGGAGCACACCGACTTGTCGTACTGGAAGTCACCCGTTGCGATGAAATTGTCCAAGGAGCCGTCGTTCAGGCTGGCGATGATGGACGCGGCGTTTTTGCCACTGGGCGATTCCGTGGACGTGTTCCCGTCCGGGTTCATGTCCCCGGCTGCCGCCAATTCGAAAGAGTCAGCGGCAGCTTGCCGGGTGGGTCCTCCGCCGTCGATTGTGGCTGGGATGGTTGCTGCGGGCTCCGCCGGCGCCGTCACGATAGGTGAAGGTGAAGGTGAAGGTGAAGGTGAAGGTGAAGGTGAAGGGGCCGAGCAGCCGCCTAGGAAGATTGCCGCCACGCCAAGAGCGGCCAAACGTTTATCCATACGTCAGATGATAAGGGCGTTCCAGACCAGCCACGCCCGAGGGTGGCAGAAGTTTTCCACATCCGCCACACGGACGCTTTCCACACTGTTGCCGGCCGCATAGCCTTGAGTCAAGCGCGAATCGCCTATCCGGTCCAAATGCACTAAGATATTGAAGTCTGTGCTGCGTCCTGCCTCCGTTCCGGCGGCGGGTCATTGCACGGAATCGCAAATGAACCTCCTGTTACGGAAATGCCGTAACCGCTTAGCCCAAAGGAGGTGGGTTCACATATGCGTCCTTACGAATTGATGGTAATCATCGACCCCGAGGTCGAAGAGCGTACCGTTGAGCCGTCGCTTCAGAAGTTCCTGAACGTCATCACCAACGATGGTGGAACCATCGAGAAGGTTGACATCTGGGGCCGTCGCCGCCTGGCTTACGAAATCAAGAAGAAGTCCGAAGGTATCTACGCTGTGGTGAACTTCACCGCCAAGCCGGAAACCGCCAAGGAACTTGACCGCCAGCTGTCTCTTAACGAGACCATCATGCGCACCAAGATCACCCGCCCCGAAGAGCAGAAGGTTGTTGCTGAGTAGTTTCAGCACCGATCTTCATTCTTTACCCCGCAGGAACGCACTCTTCACCCAGGATCGAACAAGGAGGCAGTAGATGGCAGGCGAGACCACCATTACGGTCATCGGTAATCTCACCAATGACCCGGAATTGCGGTTCACACCGTCCGGTTCGGCAGTAGCGAACTTCACCATCGCTTCCACCCCGCGTACCTTTGACCGCCAGTCCAACGAGTGGAAGGACGGGGAAACCCTGTTCCTCCGCGCCGCTGTTTGGCGTGAAGCAGCCGAGAACGTCGCCGAGTCCCTCACCAAGGGCATGCGCGTGATCGTTACCGGCCGCCTGAAGAGCCGTTCCTACGAAACCAAGGAAGGCGAAAAGCGCACCGTTATCGAGCTTGAGGTCGACGAAATCGGCCCCAGCCTGCGCTACGCCAATGCAAAGGTCAACCGCACCCAGCGCTCCGGCGCGGGTGGCCAGGGCGGCTTCGGCGGCGGCAACAGCGGCGGCAACAGCGGCGGTGGCTTCGGAGGCGGCAACTCTGGTGGAAACCAGGGCGGCAACTCCGGTGGAGGCTGGGGCGGCGGCAACCAGCAGGCTGCGCAGGACGATCCCTGGGCTACGCCCGGCGTGTCCAGTGCAGGTGGCTGGGGCAACGGCCCCGATTCCGAACCTCCCTTCTAAAACACACCCCATAAAGGCCCGACGCCGGGACCCGCCACAGTGCCTGCGCGCACCAAGGCGGCTGCCGCCGTTGGACTACCACCATCCCGTGGATCAACATCCACGGGCTCCCTAGAATAGGAGCTCCACGATGGCTAAGGCTGAACTCCGTAAGCCCAAACCAAAGTCCAACCCCTTGAAGGCCGCTGACATCACTGTCATCGACTACAAGGACGTAGCATTGCTGCGCAAGTTCATCTCCGACCGCGGAAAGATCCGCGCCCGTCGCGTCACTGGCGTTACGGTGCAGGAACAGCGCAAGATCGCCCAGGCAATCAAGAACGCCCGCGAAGTTGCTCTGCTGCCTTACTCCGGCGCTGGCCGCGGCTAAGGAAGGGATTAACTAACATGGCAAAGCTCATTCTGACCCACGAAGTAACCGGTCTCGGTGCTGCTGGCGACGTTGTCGAGGTCAAGGACGGTTACGCCCGTAACTACCTGCTGCCCCGCAACTTCGCCCTGACCTGGTCGAAGGGCGGCGAAAAGCAGGTTGAGTCCATCAAGGCTGCCCGCGCTGCCCGCGAGCACGCTTCCCTGGAAGATGCTCAGAAGCAGGCCGCTGCACTGCAGTCCAAGCCGGTCAAGCTCGTCGTCAAGGCTGGCGAAACCGGACGCCTGTTCGGCACCGTCAAGCAGGGCGACGTCGCTGACGCCGTTGAGGCCGCTGGCCTTGGCAGCATCGACAAGCGCAAGGTTGAACTGCCGGTCCACATCAAGTCGGTTGGTTCGTACCAGGCCAACGTCCGTCTGCACGAGGACGTTGCTGCTGTCATCGAACTCGATGTAGTGGCAGGCAAGTAGCCTTTACGTCTCAACAGTCCTGACTGTACAGAGACCCCCGTTGCCGGATCCCGGCGGCGGGGGTCTCCTGTTTGTCAGGGGCTGTGCAGTTCCGCCATGACGTGCTGGTAGCCCGCCCGGATCATCTCGCTGAGCACCCCTCGGTCCACGTCCTGCAGCCTGTTGATGTAGAGGCAGGACACCCCTGTCTTGTGCTTCCCCAGTCCGGGAAGCAGCCTGTCAGCATCCGGGCCGTAGGTTAGTCCGTAGAGGGCAAGGTTCGTTGTGCGCGGTGAAAATCCGACCGCGGCGGCGTCCCCCTCCCGACCGCTTCCGTAGCGGTAGTGGTAGCTGCCGAAGCCCACGATGCTTGGCCCCCACATCACCGCCTCCTGGCCAGTGATGGACCGCATGAGCCCAAGCAGTTCGAAGCTGTCGGCACGCCTCCCGGGATGTTCCACCGCCGCGAGGAACTCCTCGACGGGCACGCCGGTGGGCTGGGTCTTGTTCTCTGCCATGGACGTAGTGTCGCAGAACGGCCGTCCGCCTGCCAGCACCGGTGATAGCCTGCAGCGGTGACTTTCAAAGCCCCCCGCAGCCGCCCCTTCCACCAAGTGGACGTCTTCTCCAGCGAGCCGTACCGCGGGAACCCGCTGGCCGTCGTCGTGGACGCAGAGGGGCTGAGTGGACGACAGATGCAGCAGTTCGCCAACTGGACCAACCTGTCCGAAACCACGTTCCTGCTGCCCCCTACCGATCCGCGCGCTGATTACCGGCTCCGGATTTTTACCGGCAGTGAAGAGTTCCCGTTTGCCGGCCACCCGACGCTGGGCTCGGCCCACACGTGGCTTGAATCGGGGGGAGTGCCGAAGGCGGATGGTTTTGTGGTGCAGGAGTGCGGCGCCGGCCTGGTCCGTGTCAAGAACGACGGCGGCCGGCTGGCTTTCGCAGGCCCGCCGCTGACCCGCTTCGGTCCGGTGGACGGGACAACCCGGCGCCAGGTGGCGGCCGCGCTCCGCCGCCCCGAGGCCGAGGTGCTCGACGCCTCATGGCTGGTGAACGGTCCCGAATGGATTGGTGTGCTGCTGTCTTCGGCGGCGCAGGTACGTGCCCTGCAACCCGATCTCGCCGCCATGGGAAGCCTGAAGATCGGCGCAATCGGGCCGGAGCGGGATGACCCGGGGATCGATTTCGAGGTGCGCACCTTCATCCCGGGCGACGCCATGATGGAAGACCCCGTCACGGGAAGCTTCAATGCCGGGGCGGCACACTGGCTGATTGGCAGTGGCCGGGCTCCGGACCAATACGTCGCGGCCCAGGGAACCATGCTCGGGAGGGCGGGGCGGGTCCACGTCTCGGCTGACGGCGGGGAGATCTGGGTGGGCGGCGATTCCACCACCTGCATCCGTGGCTCTGTGCTGCTGTAGCGCAGGGCCAGGAAACACCCGACGTCCGCGGGAATACCCAGGCCCTCGCCGCCGTTCACACAGTACATGCATATGCATGTAGCATGGGGATGAACGAGTAACAGGAGAACGCCATGGAAGCCCGCCGTATCACAGTCCTTTCCGCCGGCCTCGGCGTCCCGTCGTCGAGCCGCCTGCTTGCTGACCAGCTCGCCGCCTCGGCCGAGCGGCAGTTGGGCGCGGCCGGCTATGACGTGACCGTGGACGTCGTCGAGCTCCGGGACCTTGCCGTGGACATCGCCAACAACTTTGTCACAGGCTATGCTGCACCCCGGCTGGCCGAGGTGATCGCCGGAGTGGAGGCCTCTGATGGCATCATTGCCGTAACGCCTGTGTTCAGCGCGTCCTACAGCGGCCTGTTCAAGTCCTTCATCGATGTCCTCGACCCCAAGTCCCTGGACGGCAAGGCCGTACTGCTTGGCGCCACGGGCGGCACCGATCGCCACCAGATGGTCTTGGACTACGCCCTCCGCCCGCTGTTCAGCTACCTGCGCACCAGGATCGCGGCCACGGGTGTCTTCGCCGGCCCGCAGGACTGGGGAACCGCGGACGACGGCGGGTCCTCCCTTGCCGCCCGCATCGACCGCGCTGCCGGGGAGTTTGCCCGCCTGCTGGAGGGGGCCCAGCCGGGCCGGAAGCCTGCCCCCATGGAGTCACTGCCGTTCGAGCAGCTGTTGGCCGGCATCTCCGGGAACGCCTGAAGTTCCTCGCTGAGGCGAGCCAACTTCCACCACGCATCTTCGCGACTCCCGCCGGGCTTAGTCGTCCAGCAGTTCGATGAACTCCCTGGCCTGCTTCATGGAGATATCAGAGTGCCGGGTCAGGGCGGTGGCGGCCGCCTCCGTGTCCCCGTTGCGGGCCAAGGTGCGGATCCGGCCGTAGATCTCGTCGTTGAGCATGTTGCTGCTGACCTCGCGGGTCACGTCCCCTTTGCTCGCAATCGCCCGGTAGCGGTAGGGGAACCGCTGCGGCTCATCGTCGTCGTCGTCCTCAGCGGCCGCTGGCACGGCCTCCGGGCCGCGGTAAGGCTGGGGGTGGGCGGCCAGGGCGCCAACCGCATCACGCGACGCGCGCAGCCCGTCGCCCGTGGCCTCGTAGTACAGCTTGATGGCCGCCATGGCCTGTCCCTGGGCGATAAGGGCATAGAGCCGCCGGTGTTCGTCCTCGGAAAGTTTTCCAGCCGCCTGGCGGGCGAGGTCCGCGGAGCTGACCGCAGGCGCCGCGGATGCCGCGCCGGCCGAAGCCCTTCGCCTGCTGAGGGCGCGGGCGACGAGCAAGACTCCGGCCGCCACGGCCAGGAGGATAAGGACAGGGATCACGAGCGATTCCATTTTCAAAGCCGTTCTGTGTACTTCCTGGTGGCAGCCAGATCTGAGTGCATCGCCTGGGCGTTCTGGCTTGGCCGCGTAATGGACTCGAGGCGGGCCCGGGCAGCGGTGGCTGCCTGAACTTGGGCGGCGTAGTGCCGGGCTGAACGTTCGGCCAGGTCACGCTGGTACTTCTCGGCGTCGGAAACGCCTGAATCGCGCGGGCTAAGGGCCGTGGCAAGCCCCCAAATAAGCGCCGCCAAGACGATCGCCGGCAGCAGAACCAGCAGTAGTTCGCCCATACATAGAGCTTATGCCAGTTCCTCTTTATCCACAGCAATATTCACTGCTGTGCATATGGGTTCCCCTGCCGGGCAGCGGACGCCCGCAACGGCATATGGCGAAGCACGCGGGGCCGCAAATGAACTGCGTCACTGCCCGCATCCAGGGCATAAGGTGTCCCGGCGACGATATGGGCTGTGGATGAAATTCCCCGGAAGAAATATTTACTCCACATGCTTGCGATAGCGTTTGCGCAGGTCAGCCGCATATTGGCAGGAAAACTTTTTTGTTGTCCACAGCCTTGCCCACAGGCTGTGCACAAGCTATGCCGCTTAGTGCACAGCTTGTCCACAGGGCCCGGAGACTGCTGGCTTTGCAGCGGGGGCGGAGAGGGCTAGCGTAGCGGGGTACCTGTTCTTCCGGGGCTTGCTGGTTCCGAATCACTGCTGAAAGGCAACCTGCGGAACCGCCGGATCCGGAAGAAATAGCCCGCTGTGGAAAACCTGTGGATAGTGGGGATAACCCGTGCCCATGCCGTCTCCGGAGGGCTGGCCCTGCGTTGTCACACCCCGCTGGTAGACCTGAACAGGTAGCGGTGCGCGGTCTTCGGGCAACGCCACACCAGGATGGATAACCGCCGGGCCCCAAGGTCCGGCTCACATGGAGGACGGCAACTTTGTCAATCGCGCATCTTGACCCGGTCGAAACAACCCGCGGATCAGACGCGAGCCGAAAGCCGCCGCAGGATATCCCCGCCGAGCAATCCGTCCTGGGCGGCATGATGCTGTCCAAGGATGCTATTGCCGACGTCGTGGAAATCCTTCGGGGACAGGACTTCTACCGCCCCGCCCATGAGACCATCTACGAGGCCATCATCGACCTCTACGGCCGCGGTGAACCCGCGGACGCCGTTACGGTCTCGGACGAACTGACCAAGCGTGCCGAGATCAATCGAATCGGCGGCCCCGCCTACCTGCACGAACTGATCCAAACAGTCCCCACCGCAGCCAACGCCGGCTACTACGCCGAGATCGTTGCGGAACGCGCCGTCCTCCGGCGCCTGGTCAACGCCGGGACCAAAATCGTCCAGTTGGGCTACGGCTCGGACGGCGAGGTGGAGGACCTGGTGAACCAGGCCCAGGCCGAGGTCTACGCCGTTGCCGAGCGGCGCACTGCCGAGGATTACGTGGTCCTCAAGGACGTCATGGAGTCCACCGTGGACGAGATCGAGGCGTCAGGGCACCGCGGCGAAGGGATGACGGGTGTCCCCACGGGGTTCTACGAGCTGGATGAGCTCACCCACGGACTGCACCCGGGCCAGATGATCGTCATCGCGGCCCGGCCTGCTGTGGGTAAATCCACCTTCGCCCTGGACTTTGCCCGCTCCGCCGCCATCAAGAACAACCTCGCCACCGTGATGTTCTCCCTCGAAATGGGGCGGAACGAAATCGCCATGCGCCTCCTTTCCGCGGAGGCAACCATCGGATTGCAGGATCTCCGCAAGGGAACCATCAAGGACGAGCAATGGTCCAAAATCGCCACCACCATGGGCCGGATGAATGACGCCCCGCTGTTCATTGACGACAGCCCCAACATGTCCCTGATGGAGATCCGGGCAAAATGCCGGCGCCTGAAGCAGCAGCACGATCTCAAGCTGGTGATCCTCGATTACCTCCAGCTCATGAGCTCCGGCAAGAAGGTGGAGTCCCGCCAGCAGGAAGTCTCCGAGTTTTCGCGTGCGCTGAAGCTGCTGGCCAAGGAACTGCAGGTGCCCGTCATCGCACTGTCCCAGCTGAACCGTGGCTCTGAACAGCGCCAGGACAAGCGGCCCATGGTTTCGGACCTCCGTGAATCCGGGTCCATCGAGCAGGACGCGGACATGGTCATCCTGCTCCACCGCGAGGATGTCTATGACAAGGAGTCGCCGCGCGCCGGCGAAGCCGACATCCTGGTTGCGAAGCACCGTAACGGCCCCACCAAGGACATCGTCGTTGCCTTCCAAGGCCATTACTCCCGGTTCGCCAACATGGCAGCGGACGCCGGCGGCGGGGGCTTCTAGGGGCCCGGCGCCCCTGGCGCGGAGAGGCTTAGCCCTGTGCCAGCAGGTGGTTCGGCAGGCGGTTGCCCGGGGCGGTGCCCCTGATCTCAAGCAACTCGCGCGCGTGGGCGTGCAGCCGCTTGTCCTCCTCGCTGACTGGCACCCAGGCAGGGACAGGCACGGAGTTGCCTTCGGCGTCGCGCGCCACCATTACCGTCAGGCAGTAGGTGGTGAGGTTCATGTCGCGGCTCTTGGGATCGCCGGAGCGGACGTGGACTGCGATGTGCATGCCCTTCGTTCCCGTGTACACCAGGCGGGCTTCCACCTCCACCACGTGGCCGATCAGCAGCGGCCGGTAGAACCGGACGCCGCCGGAGAAGACGGCCACCGTGTCCATGCCGCAGTACCGTGAGGCGCAGACGTACGCGGCCTCATCGATCCACTTCATGACGATCCCGCCGTGCACTTTTCCGCCCCAGTTCACGTCCGTGGGCGCAGCCATGAAGCGGAGGGTCACCCGTTCGGCCGTGCCCGCATCGGTATATTCCTGGCGGTTCATGGCTTCGACTATCTGTTCCCGTACCTTGATCCGGGCCAGGGCGTGGTCCCGTTGCTCGATTTCCTCCGCCGTGACGGGCTGGTACTGCTGCACCGGGATGGGTTTTCCGTCCTCACCCACGGCCACGAAGATCACCATGCACTGGCTTCGCATGGTGGCCGGGCCGCCCTTCGGATCCCCGGAGGACACCACCGTGCGGATATGCATCGAGGACCGCCCGGTGTAGACGATGGTGGCCTCCACTTCCACCATGTCGCCGCTGTTGACGGGATCGGCGAAATGGATGTTTCCCACGTAGGCGGTCACGCAGTAGGACTTCGCCCAGCCCACCGCGGCTGCGTACGCGGCCTTGTCCACCCACTCGAGCACGGTGCCGGCGTCCACGGAGCCGCTGTGTCCCACGTCCATGGGGGCGGCCAGGAAGCGGAGGGTAACGGAGTTGGCGGCGCCGGAGTCAGTCATGCTGCGATCATACTGACGCCACTGGGTTACCCAGCAGTCGGGTCCGGCGCCGGAAACGCCGGAGAGTTCCCGGCGGCGCGTTCCGGAACGGCGGCCCCGCAGTTTTCCGGCGACACGGCACTGTTCGGGCGGAAGGGCTGCTGCAGCGGCCACACTAAGGCCTTAACGGCCGACGGCGGGTGCGCACCGGAGTGCGCACCCGCCGTCGACCGGTTCCCGGCTGTGGCCGGGGTGCCGCTTAGGCCAGGACGGCCAGTTTGGAGTTGCTGCGGCCAAACAGGGCCCGGTCCACAGACAGGCGTCCGGCGCCCGTGAGGGCCAGGGCGAAGGCTGCTGCGGCGAGGAGCAGCACCAGCTCATACCCGCCGTTGGCGGCAAAAACTCCGGCGGAGGCGTGTACCAGGAACAGGGCGCCCAGCATGTCCAGGGCCAGGAGGGCTGCAACCACGCGGGTCAGGACGCCCAGGATCAGGGCGATTCCGCCAGCGAACTCAAGGACGGCAACCGTGGGCGCTGCAATTTCCGCTGCCGGAACGCCCATCTTGGCGAACGAGGCCTGGGTGCCGGCGATGGTCCATTCACTGAACTTCTGCCAGCCGTGGGCGGCAAAGAGGAAACCCAGGATGATGCGGAGGGCGGTGATGGCGGTGGTGGTAAGTCGTGACTGGTTCATGAGTTCCAGTCTCGCGGCGGATAGTTGAAGTGTCAACTAACTGCGTCACAATGTGTTCCTTGTCATGGGCGGGAGCCGTCCCATACGCCTGACCGCGGGTGGCAGATTAGGCTGGTTTCGTGCCGTCTTTACCTTCCCCCGCCACCGCCACGCAATCCCGGGGGAAGAACCGGGAGATCCTCCGGCTGGCCGTTCCCGCCTTCGGTGCGCTGGTGGCCGAACCGCTGTTCCTGCTCGCCGACTCGGCAATTGTGGGCCACCTGGGCGTGGCCCAGCTGGCTGGCGTCGGACTCGCCTCGGCGGTGCTGCACACCGCCGTCGGCCTAATGGTCTTCCTGGCCTACTCCACCACCCCGGCCGTTGCCCGTGCCATCGGTGACGGCCAGCTGGGCAAGGCCCTCGCGGCCGGGCGCGACGGCGTTTGGCTGGCACTGATGCTGGGCACAGTCCTGGCGGTGGCCGGGTTCCTTGCCGCGGACCCGCTGGTCGGCCTGCTCGGGGCCGAAGGTGAGGTGCGGACCTTCGCCGTCGACTACCTCCGCTGGTCCATGCCCGGCCTGGTTGCCATGCTCCTTATTTTTGCCGGCACGGGCCTCCTCCGGGGCCTTCAGGACACCCGGACCCCGCTGGTGGTGGCCACGGCAGGCTTTGGCCTCAACATCGTCCTGAACCTGTGGCTGGTCTACGGGCTGGGCTGGTCCGTGACCGGATCCGCGGTGGGAACCAGCGCGGCCCAATGGGCCATGGCGGGCGTCTACCTGTACATCGTCAGGCGGAACGCGGTGGGCAACGGGGTGGGCCTGCTCCCAAGCTGGCGGGGCATCCGCAGCATGACGCGGGTGGGGTCCTGGCTGATGCTGCGCACCCTGAGCCTCCGGATCGCGATCCTGGCCACGGTGCTGGTGGTCACTGCACAAGGGGCGGTCAACCTCGCAGCCCACCAGCTGGCAATGACCATTTTTTCCTTCCTGGCCTTCGCCCTGGATGCGCTGGCCATCGCCGCCCAGGCCCTGATCGGCAAGGAGCTCGGCGCGTCAAATGCCGCCAGGGCGCGCCTCCTGACCGGCACCATGATCCGCTGGGGACTGGGCTTTGGCGTGGTGACGGGCATGCTCCTGGCCATCGCGGCCCCCTGGGCCGGTGCCCTTTTCACGTCCGATCCCGAGGTGCAGTCGGTTCTGGCCATTGCCCTCTGGGTGCTCGCCGCGGGCCAGCCCATCGCCGGCTACGTCTTTGTGCTGGACGGGGTGCTGATCGGCGCCGGGGACGCAAAGTACCTTGCCCTGGCCGGGGTGCTGAACCTCGCCGTCTATGTGCCGCTGTTGACGGCCGTGGCCGTGCTGGGCGTATCGGGCGCCGCAGGCCTGGGCTGGCTATGGGCCGCCTTCGCCCTCGGCTACATGGCGGCGCGCGCCCTTACCCTCGGCCTGCGTGCCCGGTCAGACCGGTGGATGGTGCTCGGTTCGGGGTAGCAGCAGCGTGATCGGGCCCGGAGTTCTGCCACCGCACCGGCGCCACTAAACTGGACCGGTGACGCAACCAAGGACACCCGCAGGCACCGCCCCCGGAACCGCCCCCCGGCCAGACCTCTGGCAGCCGGTCCTGCTCCGTTCGGCGGCAGCGCTGGTTTTCGGCGCAGTCACCATCTTCTGGGCCGCCCCCTCCGTGGGGGTCATGGGCTGGGCCGGGGGACTGTATCTTTTAGCCACCGGCCTTCTCCTCCTCCGGGGCATCCAGGCCGCAGGCTTCCGGCGTGATTCCGCTCCGGGCAAGCTGCTCTCGGCGGCGGGCGCAGTGCTGGCCGGTGCCGGGCTTTCCCTGGTGATGCTGCACGGGGACCTGTTGTTTGGCGTAGTGGGTGCCGTGGGCCTTGGTGTGGCCGGAGCGCTTGAGCTGCTCTGCGGGCTGAAGCTGCGCGGCCGGCACGTCCTGTCCCGGGACTGGATCACCTCCGGAGCCATCGGCCTTGGCACCGCAGCCGTACTGCCGTTCTTTATCGGACTGGGTGCCCACGCCCTGCTGGGGGTTGTTGGTGGCGGAGCGATTATTTCCGGCATGTTGTGGGTACTTTCAGGCCTGACGCTTCGGCACGATGCCGGCCGCACCTCCGGGAAGCCGTAAACTAGGTAAGCGCGGTTCTACTCCTTGTAGAAAATTCGCCGGGCAAACCACCGCAATACTTAAAACAGGCCGGCCGGCGCGCCGCCTGCAGGGAGGAACCACCGTGGCAGACCAGCATCCAGGAAAACCGCGCAGGCTGCGGACCTCGGTGAAGGGGCCCCTGATGTTCTCCGCGTTCTGGGCCGTAATAGCGTTCTTTGCCGTCGTCATCTTTGCCTCCGGAGGCAGTGCGCGGACACCCCGTTTCGACCTCGCCTTCACTGCTGCCGGCATCGCCTTCATTGTCACCCTGGTGGTTGCCGCGATGCTCTCCATGAGCTACAAGGAAAATGCTGAGCACCTCGGCAAGGGTTCCGGCGTGAACCTCAGTTCGGCCCGGAAGCCCTCCCACGGCTTCGGTGCCCCGGGCGCGCAGGAGCCGCCCGCTTCCGCCGACGGTCCTGAACACCCGGACACCCCGGGCCGCTAGCCGGAGGCCGCCTGCCGGGCCCGGTAGGCTGCTACATGCGCGCGGTTGGCGCAATTGCCGGTGTCGCAATACCGCTTTGACCGGTTCCGGCTGAGATCCAGCACGGCAGCGTCGCAGTCCTCTGATTCGCAGGTCCGCATCCGGTCCATTTCCTTGCCGCGGATGACGTCCGCCAGCGCCATCGCGGCCTCCGTGCTCATTCTGTCCACCAGCGGGGCTTCCGGTGTGGTGGCGTGCAGGTGCCAGTCCCAGTCGTCGTGCTTGACCAGTTGGGGCAGCGCGCGCGCCTCGCGCAGGAGCCGGTTCACCGTGCCGACGGCTGCGTCTTCATCCGCCGTCCACAGTTCCGCGAGCTGTTGGCGCAACTGCCGGACGCTTTCCAGCTCCTCTTCATCCCTGGTGCGGGATCCGGTGAAACCCTCAGCCGCCAGGAAGCGGTCCAGGTCCGCCTGGGTGGCGAGTGCTTCGGTCCCGTTTGCCGCCGAATTGACCAGGTTCACCACCGTCCGCAGCGCCACCTCAGTGTCAGGGGCAAAAACCATCTTGACTCCTTACAACGCCGTCCCGTACTGTCATGACCATAACCCCACTTTACTCCTGACAGGAGCGGCCCAATGTCTGCTGCGAGCAACCGCGCGCCCCGCCCTGTGTCCGCAGGCAGGCTGAACTTCCTCGCCTCCGGCCTGGGCGTAGCCTTGTTCTCCTCCGCCGTCTTCGGACTCTCCGGGTCCTTCGCCAAGGCGCTCCTGGAAACAGGATGGTCCCCGGGAGCTGCCGTCACTGCCAGGCTCACGGGTGCAGCGCTGATCCTCGCCGTGCCCGCTTTTCCCGCCCTGAGGGGACGATGGCACCAGCTGCGGGACAACTGGGTGACCATCCTGCTTTTCGGGCTAATCGGCGTCGCGGCCTGCCAGCTTTTCTACTTCAATGCTGTGGCCAGGCTCTCCGTGGGGGTGGCACTCCTGCTTGAATACTTGGCTCCGGTCATCATTGTGCTGTGGCTGTGGGGTGCCAGCCGGAAGCAGCCGCGTGTCCTGACGTTTGGCGGCACGCTGCTCTCCCTGGCCGGCCTGGTCCTCGTCCTGGACCTCACCGGTGCCGTGAAGGTCGACGTCATTGGTGTCCTCTGGGGTATTGCGGCCGCCGTCTGCCTGGCCATGTATTTCTTCATCACGGCCAAGGAGAATGACTCCCTGCCGCCCATCGTCCTGGCCTCCGGGGGCCTGCTGGTAGGCGCGGCCGTGATGTGGCTTTCCGCCGCCACCGGCCTGCTGCCCATGGCCTTCAGCACTGCCGACACCAGGCTGGGCCCGTGGGTCACACCCTGGTGGGTGTCACTGGCGGGCCTTGTGCTCCTGGCAACCGTGCTGGCCTACGTGTCCGGAATCATGGCCGCGCGGGCGCTCGGTTCGAAGGTGGCGTCCTTTGTCTCGCTGACCGAAGTCCTCTTCGCCGTCATCTGGGCCTGGCTGCTTCTTGGTGAGCTTCCGGGCGCCATCCAGCTCGTCGGCGGCGCGCTGATCGTCGGCGGCGTCATCCTGGTCCGGCTCGACGAACTCCGCGGTCCTGCGCCGGCGTCAGCCGAAGGGCGCGGCAAGGAGCCGTCCAAGGGGGCGTCTCCGCTGGAACATGCGAACGACGTCGAGCCTGTTCCTTAAGGTCGAGCCTGTTCCTTAAGAACGGAGGGCCCGGACTGGTGTCCGGGCCCTCCGTGCGTTGGCTTCCATTGAAGGTTGCCTCGAGGCGGTGCCTAGTTGGAAGCCTGTTCCTGCTGGTCGGCGTTCCGCTTTGCGCGGGTGCTGGCTTCCTTCAGTGCTTCGGCCACCTTGGTCAGCTGGGTGGTGTGGGTCCCGGACCACTCCTCGCGGAACTTGTCCGCGTCCGGTCCCTTCCAGTTGGTGCTGTTCAGCAAGCTGGTGAGATTGGACTTCTGCGTCTCGATCTGTGACGCGCCCTCCTGAAGCTTGCTGCCCAGCTGACGAAGCTGCTGAACGTCTGCACCCCACATGGCCATTGGTTTCTCCTTGTTAGATCGTGGATCCGAACCAGGTCGGCATCCCCCGCGGCCCCCCGGCTCATCCGGAAGATCCATTGCCTAAAACCTACCCCGGCCCGCAAAACAGTGTCGATGGGCACCCCTGCCCATGCCGGACTCCCCATGAAAGGCAGCCCTTGCGGGCTGCGGAAGGGGGTCGATCGCAGGCGATCCAGAGCCTAGCATGGCTGTATGTGCCGGAATATCCGAACCCTCCACAACTTCGAGCCGCACGCCACGTCCGAGGAGGTCCATGCCGCCGCGCTGCAGTACGTCCGGAAAGTCAGCGGCAGTACCAAGCCGTCCAAGGCCAACCAGGAAGCCTTTGAGGAGGCAGTCCACGAGATCGCCCACATCACGCAGCACCTCCTTGACTCGCTGGTGTCCCAGGCGCCTCCCAAGGACCGCGAAACCGAGGCGGCCAAGGCCAAGGCCCGCGCCGCCGTGCGGTACGGCGCGGCCTGAGGTCCTGGCCTACCTCCCTGACGGTGGCTTGCCGAAGCCCCGCAGCCGCAGCGAGTTGGCCACCACCAGGACCGAACTTGCGGCCATCGCGGCACCGGCGATCATCGGGTTGAGCAGGCCGAGCGCAGCCACGGGGATGCCGACGGCGTTATAGAAGAATGCCCAGAACAGGTTGGTCTTGATGGTGGCCAGGGTCTTCCGGGAGAGCTCGATGGCCTGCGCCACCTGGGCGAGGTCGTTGCCCATCACGGTCAGGTCCGCCGCCTTGATGGCCACGTCCGTGCCGGAGCCCATGGCGATCCCCAGGTCCGCCTGGGCCAAGGCGGCCGCATCATTGACGCCGTCTCCGGCCATGGCCACGGTGGCGCCGCCGGCTTGCAGCCTGCGCACTGCCTCGACCTTCCCTTCCGGCAGGATTCCGGCGTAAACGTCTTCCTTGCCAATCCCGACGGCGGCGGCCACCTGGGCGGCGACGGCCGCGTTGTCACCCGTGAGCAGGATGGGGCGCAGGCCCAGCGCCTTCAAGCGAGCGACGGCGGCGGCGGACCCTTCCTTGACGGTGTCGCGCAGGCTGATGATTCCGGCAACGGCGCCGTCCACTGCAACCCAAATGGCGGTGGCACCCGTGGCTTCCGCCCCCGCCAGTGCGGCGCGCTGCTCCTGCCCAATGGTGATGCCGTTCTGCTGCAGCCAGCCGGTGCGGCCGGCGACCACCAGCCTGCCCTCAACGGTTCCCGACACGCCGCCGCCGGGGGCGGAACGGAAGCCCTGCACGGGCGGCAACGCGCCGTCGTCGTCCGCTGTTTGCATCTTCCGGCTGTCCGCGTTGGCGGCCGCCGCGATGGCCCGTGCCACCGGATGCTCGGATGCCGCCTCCACTGCGCCGGCCAGCCGCAGCACGCCACCCGCCTCGAAACCCTCGAAGGCAAGCGTCCCGTCCACCGCAAGGACGCCGGTGGTTACGGTGCCCGTCTTGTCCAGCAGGATGGTATCCACGGTCCGGGTGTCCTCCAGGACCTGTGGCCCCTTGATGAGGATGCCCAGTTGGGCGCCGCGCCCGGTTCCAGTCAGGAGGCCAACCGGCGTGGCAAGCCCCAGGGCGCACGGGCAGGCAATCACCAGGACTGCGACGGCGGCGGTAAAGGCCGAGCGCAGGTCCACACTGCTGAGGTCCGGTCCCGTGAAGACGAGCCACAGGGCGAACGTCAGCGCGGCGATCCCCAGGACCACCGGAACGAACACGGCACTGATGCGGTCCGCAAGGCGGGCTATGGGCGCTTTGCCGGTCTGCGCCTGGGATACGAGGCGCGCCATGTGGGCGAGGGTCGTTTCGGAGCCGACGCGGGTGGCGCGCACCAGGAGGCGGCCGGAAGTGTTGATGGTGGCACCCGTAACGCGGCTGCCGGGGCCCACCTCCACCGGCACCGATTCACCGGTGACCAGGGAAGCGTCGACGGCAGAAATTCCGTCTGCCACCACGCCGTCGGTGGCTATCTTTTCGCCGGGCCGGACCACCAGGACGTCGTCCACCTGGAGCTGGTCTGCCGGGATCCGCTGTTCCGCGCCACCGCGCAGGATGGTGGCATCCTTTGCGCCCAGGTTGAGCAGGGCCTGCAGGGCGTCGCCGGCCTTCTGCTTGGCGTTGGCCTCCAAGTAGCGGCCAAGGAGCAGGAAGGTGGTGACGACGGCCGCCACCTCAAAGTAGAGGCCGCCGGCGTCCATGCCTTCCATCCCCGGGTGTTCGGTCATCCGCGGATCCACCAGCAGTTGCCCGGCGGAGAAGAGGTAGGCGGCCGTCACGCCGATGGACACCAGGGTGTCCATGGTGGAAGCCAGGTGCCGCGCATTGACAACCGCGGCGCGGTGGAACGGCCAGGCCGCCCAGGTTACCACCGGCAGTGCCAGGAGCGCCGCGGCCCACCCCCAATGCGGGAACTGGGCCGCGGGGACCATGGAAATAACGAAGACCGGGACGGTCAGGATTGCTGCCAGGACCAGCCGCGGGCGGAGCAGGGCGGCGTCGCCGTGGGTCGGGTAGCGCGGCGTACTGACTTTCGCCTTGTAACCGGCCGCGTTGACGGTGTCCACGAGCTGCTGGTCCGTAACGCCGGCCGGGACGGTCACGTGGGCTGATTCGAGCGGCAGGTTCACGGTGGCATGGACACCGTCCAGCTTGCCGAGTTTCTTCTCCACCCGGTTGACGCAGGAGGCGCACGTCATGCCTTCAATGTCGAGCTCCACCACCCGTGTGCCGGGCTGGTGGAGAAGGTCCTGGTTGCTCATGCGGCTCCCCGTGTCAGTGGTGTTCTAGGCTTCGTTGGCGACGACCAGGTAGCCGGCCTCCGCCACTGCCTCGCCAATCTCGGAAGGGGAGAGTTCCCCGCTGGAGGTGATGGTCACCGTGGAAATACCTCCGGCGTTCAGTTCGACGTCGACTTCTTCAACGCCTGCCAGCGCTTCCAGTTCTTCGCTGACGGCGGAGACGCAGTGGCCGCAGGTCATTCCGGACACGTTGACCGTGGTGGTGGTGGGGGAGGTGGTGCTCATGGCTGGCTCCTTAAGGGTTTGCCGGCGGTGGCCGGCGCGGGGTTGGGGTTTTGGCGGGTCAGCGAAGTAGACGGCCGATGGCGTCCGCCGCTTCCTTGACTTTCGCGTCGATGGCTTCCGCGCGTGCTTCCGGGTCCGGCTCGGCGGCGGCGCCCACCACGCAGTGGCCGATGTGTTCTTCCATCAGGCCAAGGCTTACTGCGTGCAGGGCCTTGGTGACGGCCGAAACCTGGGTGAGGATATCGATGCAGTACTTGTCCTCGTCCACCATCCGGGCAATCCCGCGGACCTGCCCTTCAATGCGCTTGAGCCTGCGAAGGTATGCGTCCTTATTGCCGGTGTAGCCGTGCGGCGGCAGGTGCGTACTCCCGGGCTCGGTGGCCACCGACTCTTCCGTGCTGTTCATGGGACGATCGTATACCCCTCCCGGGTATCCAATCAAGTACCCCCTGGGGGTATCCCTTGCCCGGGCGTCGCCGGGCACAAGAAGGCACAAAAAAGCTCCGGAGTGCGTTATTGGGGGATACGCACTCCGGAGCAGCTCTTGGGCAAATCCGGCATCCATGCGATGAGAACTGGCATTGGAACCGGCTTGCTTGAACCAGCTTACGGGCTGGTAGGGCGGACCGCCAGCACCCCGAATAACTACTTTCGGTTTATTATCGGAGGCTCCAGTGGGGGCGCGAAGACGGTGGGCTGGAGCGGCTAGGGCCGGTCCTCATGGGCGGGCATCCGGTAGGGAACCACCAGGACGGGCCTGCTTTGGTGGTGGCTGAGCCACGCGCCCACGGATCCGTTCAGGGCCTCCGCGAGGCGGTGCGAGAACCCCCGCTCCGAGGTGCCCACGATAATCATCGGTGCATTGGTTTCCGCAGCAAGCTGCGAAAGGGCGCGGGCCGGATCTCCCGCCAATGTCCGCAATGTCCACTGGACGCTGCCTTCTCCAGCAGGCACCTCTGCCACCGCGGCTTCTATGACTGCCGTGAGGTCCGATGTCACGGACCGGATCTCCTGGTCATCCGCGTCCGGGTGGAGGGACAGCCGGTGGGCGGACCGCGCAGGGTCCCACTCCACGAGGTAACTGGCCTCGTCCACGTAGGCGCAGACCAGCGGGGCGCCCAGCTGTGCCGCAAGGGCTGCGGCAGTCTGCAGGACTTCGGGATGCTGCTTGGGCATGATGCCCACCAGGAGTGGGGCCATGCCGTTGAATCGATCAGACGTCATAGCTCATTGTCCGCCACGCGGAAGGCCGCTGCACAGGGGAGCCGGGCGGCCCGCCGCTAAGGAACCGCAGGTGAGGCGGTCACAACCACGTTTTTCCCCCAGGGGTCCTCCGTGTAGCAGCTGATGAGGACCAGGCGGTTGGGCACGATCTCCCAGATGGGGCTGTCCTTCAGGCTGGACTTCACGTAGGTGGTGATGTTGTCCACCCGGTAGGTGATGGTGCCTGTGTCGGTGTCCACCTCGAACCCGTCGCCCACGGCGGCCGCAGAACTCAAATGGTTGAACGGTGCTTCCGCGCCGTCCCAGCTATGGCCGATGACGTAGGTGGTGTTGGCCGAGCCTTTGCCCGGGATTCCGAAAGGGGTCAGCCAATAGCCGTCTTTCGTGGTGGGCGGGACGATGGTCTGGCTCGACTGCGCGGCGCTGTCCAGTTCGAGGGGGTGGACGGGAACGTCAAAGCCTGCGGACGGGTACCGGATGCGCCGGGGTTCTGAGGCCTCGGGCAGCGCAGGCCCTGGGGCAGCGCTGGTGGGAGGATCGGCAGGGGCCGCTGCCGCCGCCGTCGTCTCCGTCACCACTGGGGTAACGGGCGCGGCTGGTGGAATGACACCTGCGGCGGATCCGGTGACAGCCGACCCCAACATGCCGCCCGCCGAGGCGGAGTGTGGGTGGTTGACCAGGGGTGCACCAAAGGTGATGGAGAGGAAGGCCAGCACGCCGCACAGGAGGATGGCCAGATCTGCGCGGTTCAAGCGCCACCTGGGACGTTTTGTGTCTGCCGCGTGCTGCCTGCGGGCTTCGGCCATGATGCTCCTTGCATATTTGCGGTGGTGAAGGAAGGAAGGCGCCCCGCCGGGCACTGGCGGGACGCCTTCCTTGTCGATGGCCGCGTGGCGCGGCGCGGGCTGTCGTGTCAGTTGGTGGCGCCGGACCGGCGGCGCACTGCTACTGCCGCTCCTGCTGCTGCCAGTGCGCCCAGTCCGCCAAGCCAGGCGGGCGAACCTTCGGCGCCGCCCACGGCGGTCTGTGCGTTGTAGCCCTGGTTGGTGCCGAGGCTGGTAGAGGCTGCTGCCGGAACACCGGTGCGTGCCGCCGGCTGTGCGGCCGAAGACTGCGCGGGAATTACAGCGGTACCACCGGTTTCTCCATTGCCGCCATCACCGCCGTTACCGGTTCCGCCGGTTCCGTCGTTACCGGTTTCGCCGTCGTTGTTGCCGCCGCCGCCGCCGTCGTTGTTGCCGCCGCCGCCGCCGTCGTTGTTGCCGCCGCCGTTGCCGCCGCCGTTGTTGCCGCCGCCGTTGCCGTTGCCGCCGCCGTTGTTGCCGCCGCCGTTGTTGCCGCCGCCGTTGTTGCCGCCGCCGTTGTTGCCGCCGCCGTTGCCGCCGCCGTTGTTGCCGCCGCCGTTGCCGCCGCCGCCGCCGTTGTTGCCGCCGCCGCCGTTGTTGCCGCCGCCGTTGCCGTTGCCGCCGTCGTTGCCGCCGCCGCCGCCGTTGTTGCCGCCGCCGTTGCCGTTGCCGCCGTCGTTGCCGCCGCCGTTGCCGCCGCCGCCGCCGTTGCCGATGCCGCCGTCGTTGCCGCCGCCGCCGCCGTTGCCGATGCCGCCGCCGTTGCCGCCGCCGCCGCCGTTGCCGATGCCGCCGTCGTTGCCGCCGCCGCCGCCGTTGCCGATGCCGCCGCCGTTGCCGCCGCCGCCGCCGTCGTTGTTGCCGCCGCCGTTGTTGCCGCCGCCGTCGTTGTTGCCGCCGCCGTTGTTGCCGCCGCCGCCGCCGTTCCCGGTTCCCCCGTTGCCGGCAGCGTCGACCAGCTGCACGACGGATGGTGCCACGCACCCGTTCTTGTGACAAACGTTGATGCCATCTGCGGCCAGGGCAGGGGCCGTGAGGCTGATCAAACCCAGTCCCACCACCCCCAGTGTGGCTAAGGTACGTTTCATTGTCTTCTCCCCAGGTTTTTTGATGGTGAAACGGACCATGCTGAGGAGGGACAGGGCTTGCGCCGATTGCCCCAGCAACACGGTCAGCTTGCGTGAGTTTTCAGGCTAGGCGGACGGCCCCCGCGCAGTCCTGAGTAGGGGGTACTCGTCTTTTGCCGCCCTCCGCCGACCTGGTTACTTGCGGGTACCCGCATCAGCGAGGGACTACCTGTCTTGGCTACCTGCCTGCCGGGGGAGTATCTTGTCCGCGGATGCGGCCGGGCCTAACGTTGAAGCACACGTAAAGGAGCGTAGAGCCATGGAAATCTTCATGTGGTGGCTGGACCTGGACCTGGCCAGCAAGGAATGGCTGCGGGAAAACCTCCGGGCCGAGGAATTGCCCCTTCCGGTGCTCCAGGGGATCGCGGAGGCCGGCGGTCCGCATCCGGAGAATCCTGCGGCAGTCCTCACGGCCGCTGACTGGGATTTCATTGAAACCCAGTCGGAGTTCGTGGACTAGCAGCTCGGCAGGCCTGCCCGGCGGCAAGAAAAGCGTTGCGGGCTGCTGTGGGCGGTGGTTGCATGGTGGGCATGGCAACCGCAGAGAGTTTTGTCTTGGCGATCGGGACCAAAAAGGGCTTGTGGCTTGCCACGAGCCAGGACCGGCGCCAATGGTCCTTCACCGGCCCGCACTTCCTGATGAGTGAGATCCCGAGCATCGGGATAGATACCAGGGAAGGCCGGACCCGGATCATGGTTGGGGTCCGCAGCGAGCATTGGGGGCCCACCGTTGCGCACTCCGATGACCTGGGGGCCAGCTGGTCCGAGCCGGAGCAGGGCGCTGTCAGGTTCCCGGAGGACACCGGCGCGGCGCTGGAGCGCATCTGGCAGATCTACCCGGATGCAGCGTCCCGTCCGGGCGTCGTCTGGGCAGGAGCGGAACCCATTTCTGTGTGGAAGTCCACGGACGGCGGTGAACACTTCGAACTGAACCGGGGGCTCTGGGACCATCCCCACCGCAGCGAGTGGGGTGCCGGGTACGGCGGCGCCGCCGCGCACTCCATCGTGGTCCATCCGGCGGGGGAGACGGTCCATGTAGCCATGAGCACGGGCGGCGTGTACAGGTCGCTCGACGGCGGCACCTCCTGGGAGCCGCGCAACCGCGGCATTTCCGCCTACTTCATGCCCGACCCCAACCCGGAGTTCGGCCAGTGCGTGCACAAGATCGCGGCGGATGCCGCCGTCGACGGGCGTTTGTACGCCCAGAACCACCATGGCGTCTACCGCACGGATGACAATGCGGAGAACTGGAACTCCATAGCGGAGGGCCTGCCCGCCGATTTCGGGTTCGTGATGCTGACCCATCCTCGCCGCGAAGGCACGGCGTGGGTAGTTCCGCTCAAGGCCGACGGAGAGCGCATCCCGCCGGACGGCGAACTGGCAGTCCACCGCACGGATGACGCCGGCAGCACCTGGAAGAGGCTCAGCGACGGCCTGCCCACGCGCGAGTACAACAGCGTGCTGCGTGATGCTGCCTCCGTGGACACAGCGGAACCGGCAGGGGTCTACTTCGGCACCCGCGGCGGAAGCGTCTATGCCAGCGCGGACGAGGGTGAGGTGTTCCAGGAAGTGGTGTCCCACCTCCCGGACGTGCTGTGTGTCCGGGCAGCCGTGATCGCCGGTGGCTGACAACGCGCGGGACATCACGGTGGTGCTCCCCAGCATCCTGCAGCCGCTGGCCGGCGGGCAGTCGGTCCTGACTGCGCCCGCCGAGGGGCCGGTAACGGTGGGAAAGCTGCTGGATGCGGTGACTTCGGACTTCGCGGTTCTCGCGCGGCGGCTCCGCGACGAGACGGGCGCGCTGCGGCGCTTCGTGAATGTCTACGTGGGCGGAGACGAGGTGCGCCGGCTGCAGGGCCTGGACACGGAGGTGGCCCCGGGCCAGGAAGTGCTGGTCATCCAGTCCGTGGCCGGGGGTTAGCTCCGCACGTCAGCCGGCAGGGGGTGTCCGCTGCGGCGGGCAGCCCTTACTGGCTACGCCCGCGGCAGCGGTTTCCGGATGTGGTCAGGCCACCCGCCAAACACTGCATTCGTCCGTATTGATGGCTTTGCGCAGGCCGGTGAGCCGGTCCAGGATCCATACGACGCCGATGCCCGGCGCCGTTTCCTGGACACGGCCGCGGCGGATCACCACGTCGTCGTAGGAGGGGCCGACGGATAGGCGGGCTTCGATCTCATCGCCGCGGTGGAGCTGGTCCAAGGCGCGGACTCTGGTCACATGTGGTGTCGCTTTCTGCTTCATGGCGTGGCCTCCTGGCTGGGGCTGGTGCCGGCTCTTGCCTGCAGGATCAAGTGTGCCCAAGCAATGTTGCGCGCGCGTTTCCCCTCGGTTAGGCGCGGGTTAGTTTTTCGCGCCGGAGCTGTTTCCTCGCCTACGGCAGTTCCAGGCTGGCGCGGTAGGCGGCCAGGAAGGTGGAGATCCTCCGTACGGCCTCCCGGATGTCCAGGACGGAGGGGAGGATCACAAACCGGAAGTGGTCCGGCGCCGGCCAGTTGAACGCTGAACCGTGCGAGACGAGGATTTTCTGGTCCCGCAGCAGGTCCAGGACAAACTGCTCGTCGCTGGTGATGGGGTAGAGCTCGGGGTCCAGCCGCGGAAACAGGTACATCGCTCCGGCCGCGGGCACGCAGGTTACGCCGGGAATCTCCGTCAGGAGCCGATAGGCGAGGTCCCGCTGTTCACGGAGCCTGCCGCCGGGCCGCACCAGCGCGTCGATGCTTTGGTAGCCGCCGAGGCACGTCTGGATGGCGTGCTGGGCAGGGACATTGGGGCAGAGGCGGAGGGATGCGAGCAGTTCCAGCCCTTCACGGTAGGCCGCGGTGGCGGCGAGCGGCCCGGTCACGGCCACCCAGCCTGCCCGGTAACCGGGCATGCGGTAGGCCTTGGACAGGCCGCTGAAGGTCAGGCAGCAGACGTCTCCGGCTACGGCAGCGGTGTGGATGTGCTGGGCGTCCCCGTACAGCACCTTCTCGTAAATCTCGTCGGAGAACAGGACCAGGTGGTGCTTCCTCGCCAGCTCGGCAAACTGCTCCAGGATGTGGCGCGGGTAGACGGCGCCCGTGGGGTTGTTGGGATTGATGATCACGATCCCCTTGGTGCGGCTGGTGATCCTTGACTCGACATCGGCAATGTCCGGCCACCAGTGCTCTGCCTCGTCGCAGAGGTAGTGCACCGGCTTCCCGCCGGTCAGGGTGACGGCGGCGGTCCACAGCGGGTAGTCCGGTGCCGGGACCAGGATTTCATCGCCGTCTTCCATGAACGCCTGCAGGCACATCGAGATGAGCTCACTGACGCCGTTGCCGATGAAGACGTCCTCCACCCCGATCTGCATCAGGCCGCGGGTCTGGTAGTACTGGGAGATGGCGGTGCGCGCGGTGAAGATGCCCTTCGAGTCGCTGTAGCCCTGGGCCCCGCGGAGGTGGTGGATCATGTCCACCACCACGGATTCGGGCGTCTCCAAACCGAACGGGGCGGTGTCCCCGAGGTTCATCTTGAGGATCCGGTGCCCCTCGGCCTCCATGTTCTTGGCGGCTTGGAGGATGGGTCCGCGGAGTTCGTACCGCACGTTCTGGAGCTTGCTGGAGTGCTGCATGGGGCGCATGGTTGATTTTTTCACAAACGGGCGCGGGCAGCGGCCGGTACCATCCCGGAATGGCTAACCTAATACCCCATGGGGTAGCCAAGACACCCCCAGGGGTATAACGTGGTCAGAGGTCCACCACTGGCATCCGGGCAACCCAAGGAGAACCATGACGTACACCCTCACCACCACCGTCGCCCTTCCATGGACCGAAGCCCTGGACCGCGCGCGGGAGGCCCTGTCAGCCCAGGGCTTCGGAATCCTCACGGAAATCAATGTCCGCTCCACCTTCGAAGCCAAGCTTGGAGCCGAAGCTGCGGACGCCGTCGGCGACTACGTCATCCTCGGCGCCTGCAACCCTGCGCTGGCCAGCCGCGCCCTCGCCGCCGAACCCGAAATCGGTGCCCTGCTGCCGTGCAATGTGGTGGTGCGCCGGAGCAAGGATGCGAACGTCACCACGGTGGAGGCAATCGACCCCCAAACCATGGTCCAGCTCAGCGGCGCCCCGGCGGTCAAGGAAGTAGCCGACGACGCCGGTGCCCGCCTCCGGAAGGCCCTGGCGGACTTGGGAGAAGCAACCGGGTAAACCCAGCCGCTCAAGGTGCCAGCCGGTCGCCCTTGCGGTGGAGGCGGAACCAGCGGTAGCCGTAGCGTCCCAGCTCAACCGTGAAGCCGCCGTCGGGATGCAGCGGTGAGTTGTCGCCGTCGAACAGGTCCAACAGGACAGCGTCCCTGAAAGCATTCCGCGGCCCATCCTCGGCGCCCACGGAGCCGCTGACCTTCACGGGCTCTTCCCCGAAATTGTGCAGCAGCACCAGCGTGCCGCCGTCGGAGCTGAGCGTATGGGCGAAGACGGCCGGTTCCGGCTGGTCGATGATGGCGAACCTGCCCCAGCCCAGCTCCGCCGACTCGCGGTAGCGGCGGATCAACGTAACCATGAAATTGAACAGCGAACCCGGGTCCCGCTTGGCCTTGGCGGCATTTACGTTCTCCGGGCCATAGTCACCCCGGACTACGGGCGCCACCAGCTGGGATACGTTGGCGGCGGAAAACCCCCCGTTCTTTTCGGCATTCCACTGCATCGGGGTGCGAACGGCGGCGCGGCTCTTCTGCCGCAGGTCCTCACCCATCCCGATCTCCTCCCCGTAGAACAGCACCGGGGTGCCGGGCAGGGAGAACATCAGCGAGTACACCATCCTGATGCGTTCCTGGTCGCCGCCAAGCATCGGGGGAAGGCGCCGGCGCAGCCCGCGTCCGTAGATCTGCATGTTCTTCTCCGGCCCGAACGCCGCAAAGACTTCCCCGCGCTCGCCGTCGCTGAGCTTGTCCAGGGTCAGTTCGTCATGGTTGCGCACGAACATGGCCCACTGGTTATCGGGATGCAGCGGCGGCCGGCTCTTCAGGGTCTCGGCCAGGGGGCGGGCGTCCTGCCGGGCCAGCGAAAGGTAGATGTGCTGCATGGACATGAAGTCGAACTGCATGTTGAGCTCATTGCCCTCGTGCCCACCGAAGTACTCCACCTGCTCCTTGTAGGGAAGGTTCACCTCGCCCAGCAGGACCGCGCTCCCGTTGCGGCGGCTCACGAAACTTCGCAGTGCCGCCAGGTATTCGTGCGGATCCAGGTTGGCGGCCTCGTCCTTGGGCTGGCCCCGGGTTTCCAGGAAGAAGGGCACCGCGTCCAGGCGGAACCCGTCCAGGCCCAGCTCCAGCCACAAGCCCATGGCCTTGGCGATTTCATTCCGCACGGACGCGTTGGTCACGTTCAGGTCCGGCTGGTGCTTGGCGAACATGTGCAGGTACCACTCGCCGGTGGCATCATCCTTGGTCCAGAGAGAGTTCTCTTCGCCGGGGAACACCACCTCGGAGGACGTGTCCGGGGGAGTGTCGCCCCGCCAGACGTAGTAGTCCCTGTACCGGTTGTCCGTGGACTTCCGGGCCTCCACGAACCACGGGTGCTGGTCCGAGGTGTGGTTCACCACGAAGTCGGCGATGACCCGCATGCCGCGGTCCTTGGCGGCCCTGATGAACTCGACCAGGTCCCCCAGGGTGCCCAGCCGCGGGTCCACGGTGAAGAAATCCGTGACGTCGTAGCCGTCGTCCCGGTCCGGCGAGGGGTAGAACGGCATCAACCAGATGCAGGTCACGCCCAGTGCCGCGAGGTAGTCCACCCGCTGGGTGAGGCCCGCGAAATCACCGGTGCCATCGCCGTCGTCGTCAAAGAACGTCTCGACGTCCAGGCAGTAGACCACCGCGTTCTTCCACCAGAGGTCCGAGGTCTCGGCGATCCTCATGCCTGCGCCTGCGCCTGCGCCTGGAGCCGCGAACCGCGTAGCTGCGGAAGGACCTCCGAGGCGAACGCGTCAATGAACGGCGCCTGCTCCTGCCCCACAAAGTGCAGGTAGAGCTCGTCGAAGCCCAGGGCGGAGTAGCCGGCCAGCCACTCGGCGTGCTGGTCCAGGCTCGCCGAAACGTTGACGGCTGAGCGGACCTGTTCCTCGCCCACCTGCCCGCTGACGCCGTCGAAATGTCCGGCAGTAGGAAGGTCCCACGGGACCGGCGGGGCGAAGGTGTTGGTCCGCCACTGGTCCAGGGCGATCGCTGCCGCATCCTGTTCGCGGGGCGCCCAGGACAGGTGCACCTGCAGCACGGCCTTGCCGCGGCCGCCGTTGTCCCGGTAGGCGGCCAGCATCTCCTTGAGTTTGGCGGCCGGCTGGTTCACGGTGACAAGCCCGTCCGCCCACACGGCGGCGCGGCGGGCGGTGTCCACGCTGATCGCGGGAGCGATGAGGGGCGGCGGGGCGTCCGGCACGTCCCAGATCCGCGCCTGCTCCACGGTGACCAGGCCGTGGTGCGTGACGTCCTCGCCCCGGTGGAGCCGCCGGATCACCTCGACGCATTCCTCCAGCCGGCGCTGCCGCGTTTCCTTGGGCGGCCACGCGTCGCCGGTAACGTGCTCATTCATGTTCTCGCCGCTGCCGGGGGCCATCCAGAACCGGCCCGGGAACATGCCGGCAAGGGTCGCAGAGGCGTGGGCGATGATGGCCGGATGGTACCGCTGGCCCGGGGCCGTCACCACGCCGAACCGGAGGGAGGTGGTGGCCAGCGCGGCACCCAGCCAGGACCAGGCAAACCCGGAATGCCCCTGCCGGGCGGACCAGGGCTCTATGTGGTCAGAGCACATGGCGGCATCGAACCCTGCCCGTTCCGCGTGCTGGACGTCCTTGAGCAGCTGCCCGGGACTGATCTGTTCGTGCGAGGCGTGGAAGCCGACAGTAACCATCGTTAACCTCTACCGTCCGGGGAGGTGTTGTGTCGAGGGGTCGGCCGGCGTCCAGCAGTGCAGGGCGAGGCGCCTGTCCGGCGGCCGGCCACTTGTCAGATAAGTTTGTAACTTGTAGCAGTGCGCATGCGGAAACTCCGGCGCAGGCGGCGGAAGCGGAAGGAAGTACCCCTGTGGGCGGTGTGCTGGTCGGGCTGGCGGTGATCGGCGTCGTCATTGCGGTGGGATACATCGCCGCGCGGTGCGGGCTGGGAGGCGAGCCCACCGTTTCGGCACTGACGCGAACCGCGTTCTTCATCACCAACCCCGTCCTGCTGTTCACCGTGGTGCTGGAGTCAGACCTCACCGTGGTGTTTTCTGCCTACGTACCGCTGGCAATGATCACGGCCGCCGCCACCGCCCTGCTGTACGTGCTGGCCAGCCGGCTGTGGTTCCGGCGGCCGCTGGCGGAGACCGCGGTGGGGGCGATGGCCAGTTCCTACGTCAATGCGAACAACATCGGCATTCCCATCACGCTGTACGCGCTGGGCGACGCGACCCCCGTGGCGCCGGTGCTGCTGGTCCAGCTGCTCCTGTTCGCCCCGCTGGTCCTCACCCTGCTGGACCTTTCCGAGGCCGGCCGGGTTTCGCCCCGCCTGCTGCTCACCCAGCCCTTCCGGAACCCCATGATCATCGCGTCCCTGCTGGGGGTGGTCCTCGCCGCGTTCAACGTTGAACTTCCCGAACCCGTCATGGCGCCGCTGACGCTCCTGGGCGGCGCCGCGGTACCGGTGGTGCTGCTGGCCTTCGGCATGTCCCTGCACGGGACCCGGATGCTCCAAAGCGGTGGCCACACGGCGGAAATCCTTACTGCCACCGCGCTGAAGTCCGCGGTGATGCCCATGGTGGCCTACGTCGTCGGCCGCTTTGTCTTCAACCTCGAACAGCACATGCTGCTGGGTGTGGTGCTGATGGCGGCGCTGCCTTCGGCGCAGAACGTGTTCCTGTTCGCGGGGAAATACAGGCGCGGTGTTGCGGTGGCGAGGGAGACCATCCTGCTCTCGACGGCGGCCGCGGCTCCGGTGCTGATCCTCATTGTGTGGCTGCTGGCCGGGTAAGCGGCGGTCTTCCGTGAGCGGCCGGCGCCCGGCAAGATGGGGCACATGGAACTTCCCGTGATGCCGCCTGTCCCGCCCATGCTCGCCAAGGCCGTCAGCGGCATCCCCGAGGGGGAGCTGAGTTACGAACCGAAGTGGGACGGGTTCCGGTCCATCATCTTTCGTGACGGCGACGAGCTCGAGATCGGCAGCCGCAACGAGAAGCCCATGACCCGGTACTTTCCCGAGCTTGTTGAGGCGCTGAAGGAGAACCTTCCGCCGCGCTGCGTGGTGGACGGAGAGATCATCCTGATCGGTTCCTCCGGCGACCGGCTGGATTTCGACGCCCTGCAGCAGCGCATCCACCCTGCGGCCAGCCGGGTGAAGCTGCTCGCGGCGCAGACGCCGGCCTCGTTCGTGGCCTTCGACCTGCTGGCCATGGACGATGACGACTACACCGGCCGGCCCTTCACGGAACGGCGGGCGGCCCTTGAGAAGGCCCTCGCCGCCAGCAAGGCACCTGTCCACCTCACGGCCGCCACCACGGACAAGGACACGGCGGAGCAGTGGTTCCGGCAGTTCGAGGGGGCAGGGCTGGACGGCGTGGTGGCCAAGCGGCTGGACGGCAGGTATGAGCCGGACAAGCGGGTGATGTTCAAGACGAAGCACGAACGCACGGCGGACTGCGTGGTGGCCGGCTACCGGCTGCACAAGAGCGGGCCGGACGCCATCGGTTCGCTGCTGCTGGGCCTGTACAAGGACGACGGCGGCCTGGCCAGCGTGGGCGTGATCGGCGCCTTCCCGATGAAGCGGCGGCAGGAACTGTTCGAGCAGCTCCAGCCGCTGGTGACCGATTTTGACGACCACCCGTGGGCGTGGGCGAAGCAGGAAGAGGGCGAACGGACTCCCCGGAACGCCGAAGGCAGCAGGTGGAGCGCCGGCAAGGACCTGTCCTTCGTGCCGCTGCGCCCGGAGCTCGTGGTGGAGGTCCGCTACGACCACATGGAAGGCGACAGGTTCCGCCACACTGCCCAGTTCAACCGCTGGCGGCCGGACCGGGACCCGGAATCATGCACCTACGCCCAGCTGGAGGAGCCGGTCAGCTTCGACCTGGGGTCGGTACTGGAGACCGGCCGGCCGTAGGGCTTTCTGTCCGCCGGCCGCCACGCCAGCCCGTTTTTCAACAGGGAAAGCCCGCCATTTGGGGGAATGGCGGGCTTTCGGGCGTGGAAACGGGCCGAGTGTGCCTCCGGCCCGGCTGGCCGCTACTTGAGGCCGAGCTGGCTGGTGGGGGTCCGGAAGGATTCCTTGGCAGTCAGGGCGGAAATTGCCGCGATGCCGGCGATGACCGCGGTGAAGATGCTGATCTGTACCCAGCCGCCGGGCTTGATGCCGCCCATGGCCGCCACGATTGCCGGTGCGAACCCTGCCATCAGGAAGCCCAGCTGGGTGCCGATGGCCAGGCCGGAGAAGCGCACCTTGGTGCTGAACATCTCGGCGTAGAAGGACGGCCAGACAGCGTTGGAGGCAGCGTAACCGCAGGAGAACATGCCGATGGCGGCCAGGAACATCAGTGGCACGCTGCCGGATTCCAGGCTGAGCAGGAACGCCGGCGTCAGGGTGGCACTGGCCACGGCGCCGTAGATGAACACGGGCTTTCGGCCGATCTTGTCCGCCAGCATGCCGAACAGCGGCTGGGTGCCCAGTGCCACCAGGTTGGCGCCGACAACGAGCCACAGCGTGGTGGTGCCGTCCACGCCGGCAACGGTCTTGGCGTAGCTGATGGCCAGGGTGCCGAACACGGTGGAGACGGCGGCGATGAAGGCGCAGCAGATGACGCGGAGGACGTCGCGCCAGTGGCCCTTGAGCAGGTCGGCGACGGGCAGCTTGGAAATCTGTGCGGACTTCTGTGCTTCCTCGAAGGCCGGCGGCTCGTGCAGGGTGCGGCGGATGATGAATGCAACAACAACGACGACGGCGCTGAGCCAGAAGGGGATGCGCCAGCCGATGCCGTACTTGATGTCGTCCGGGAGGGCCAGGACGGGGATGAAGACGAGGGCGGCGAGGATCTGGCCGCCCTGGGTGCCGGTGAGGGTCCAGGAGGTGAAGAAGGAACGGCGGTTGTCCGGAGCGTGCTCCAGCGTCATGGAGGAGGCGCCGGCCTGCTCGCCGGCCGCGGACAGGCCCTGGCACAGCCGGGCCAGCACCAGCAGGGCGGGAGCCCACCAGCCAACCGTGTTGAAGTCCGGCAGGCAGCCGATCAGGAAGGTGGAGGCACCCATCAGCAGGAGGGTGAACATCAGGACCTTCCGGCGGCCCACCCGGTCACCGAAGTGGCCCAGGATGACGGCGCCCACGGGACGGGCCACATAGGCGAAGCCGAAGGTTGCGAACGACATGATGGCGGCGTTGGCATCGGCGTCGGGGAAGAAGACCTTGGGGAAGATCAGGGCGGCGGCGGAACCGAAGATGAAGAAGTCGTAGTACTCGACGGCGCTGCCCAGGAAGCTGGCAACGGCTGCTTTCTTGGGCGTTCGGCCGTGGGTGGCAGTGTCCGTTCCGGCGGACGGAAGTGTCTGGCTCATGGAGTTCCTTTGTGTGACGACATTGTCGCGGATGGATCTGGGGTTGCAGCCGCCGCTGCCTTGGTGCGGGCGGGGCGCGTTGCGGCTGGAGTCCGATAGAAGACCCGGACGAGTAGCCACATTGTGAGAGCTACTTGTGCGATACAGCAATGATGACTGTGAGTGGAGTCACTTGTCAAGAAAATAATCACCATCTAGAAATAGCTCTCACTATGTGGCAACATCGAAGTATGAGTGTGAATCAAACCACAGCTGACGATGATGTAGCTGTCGAGACCAATGCGGACGCCAAGGCCACCAAGGCGGACCGTACCGACATGGTGGGCAAGGCCCTGGGCCTCCTGGTCCTGCTGGGGGATGAGCCCCGCGGAGCCAGCGCCGCGGAAATCTCCCGCCGCGCAGACCTGCCCTTCAGCACCACCTACCGCCTGCTGGGCTCGCTGACCCGGGACGGGTTCGTTGACTATGAGCCGGACGGCCGGCGGTACCACCTGGGCCTGCGGATCTTCCAGCTGGGCCAGCGGGTCTCAAACCATCACGGGTTCGCCGGAACGGCCATGCCGGTCCTGCGCCGCGTGACGGAACAGACGGGTGAGGCAACCATCCTGAGCGTCCGGGACGGCCACCACCACCTCACGGTGAACAAAGTGGACGGGCCGCAGATGTTCCGGGTGACCAGCGACCCCGGCCACCTGGGCTCCCTCTCCACTACCGCCGTCGGAAAGGCCCTGGTGGCCTTCGCCGAGGATGCCGAGCGGGAGAAGCTGCTCGCGGAGCTTCCGCTTGAGCGGCTCACGGAAAAGTCGATTACCGATCGCGACGCTTTCCGCGCCGAAATCGAGAAGGTCCGGCGCCAGGGGTTTGCGGTGATGGATGAGGAGAACGAGACGGGCATGCGCGCCGTCGCGGTTCCGCTGCTCAACTCCCAGGGCCATGCGTTCGCCTCGCTGGCCACGGCGGTTCCTGTCTTCCGCCTGAGCCTTGAAGGCCTGGAGGCCCACGTCCCACTGTTGCAGGACGCGGCTGCGGAACTCGCCGCGCGGCTTCCGCAGCGCTGACCCGGGCGTGCCACCACGCCCGGGAAGCCGCGGAGCAAAGCACCGTTGTTCGTATGTAGAACAAAAGTGCGACAAGTGAACATTTGTTATATCGTTATTCCAGTCACCTGGTGGCAGCGTACGCCCAAAAGCAACGCCGCCCGCCTGGTGCCGTACCAAAGGAGCTGCACGGATGAGTAATCGCACTGAGTCCTACCTTGTGGGACTGGTCGGCGACGGCGTGATGCCGTCACTCACCCCGCCCATGCACGAACGCGAAGGTGATGTGCAGGGCCTGCGCTACCTTTACCGGCCCATCGACCTGCTCGAGCTGGGCCTTTCCGGGGAATCCGTGGGAGAGCTCCTGAAGAGCGCACGGAACCTTGGCTTTAACGGCCTGAACATCACCCACCCCTGCAAGCAGCTGGTCCTGCAGCACCTGGACGAGGTGTCCCCGGACGCCCGCCGGCTGGGGGCCGTCAACACGGTGGTGATCGAGGACGGCCGGTTCGTTGGCCACAACACTGACTTCTCCGGCTTTGCCGCGGCTCTCGCCGCCGGCCTACCCGGTGCGAAGCTGGACCGCGTGGTGCAGCTCGGCGCCGGCGGTGCCGGGTCCGCCGTCGCCTACGCCCTGCTCACCGCAGGCGTCCGCCACCTGGACCTCGTGGACATGGACGCAGCGCGCGGCGCCGCCCGCGCGGCTGAACTGGCCGGCTTCTTTCCGGACAGCACCGTGGCGGCACGGACGACGACGGAGCTGCCGCAGCTGATGCGGCTGGCTGACGGACTGGTGCACTGCACCCCGGTGGGCATGGCCGCGCACCCCGGCGTCCCCCTGGACCTGGACCTGCTGGAGCCCCGGCACTGGGTTGCGGACATCGTCTACCGCCCCATCGACACCGAACTGGTCCGCGGTGCCCGCGCCAGGGGCTGCGACGTGCTGGACGGCGGCCGGATGGCCGTGGGCCAGGCCGCCGACGCCTTCCGCATCTTCACCGGCCTCGAAGCGGACCCGGACCGCATGCGGAGCCACTTCCTGGAACTTGTGGCCGCCGAGGAGGTGGCCGCCTGATGCGCACCGGAATCGCGACGGTCTGCCTCTCCGGCACCCTGAAGGAAAAGATGCAGGCCTGCGCCATCGCGGGCTTCGACGGCATCGAGATCTTCGAGCAGGACCTGGTCACCTCGCCACTGAGCCCCGAGGACGTCCGCAAGATGGCCGCCGACCTCGGCCTGGGGCTGGACCTCTACCAGCCGTTCCGGGATTTCGACGGCGTCACGCCGGACCTGCTCAAAGCCAACCTCCGCCGGGCCGAGGCAAAGTTCAAGCTGATGTCCCGGCTGGGCATGGACACCATCCTCGTCTGCTCGAACGTGGCCACGGCAACAATCGACGACGACGGCCTCCGCGCCTCCCAGCTTGCCGAACTTGCCAACCTCGCCGGGGACCACGGCGTCAAGGTGGCCTACGAGGCCCTGGCCTGGGGCAAGTACGTCAACGACTACGAGCACGCCTACCGGCTGGTGGAGATGGTGGACCACCCCAACTTCGGCACCTGCCTGGACTCCTTCCACATCCTCTCCCGCGACTGGGACACGGCTCCCATCGAGAAGATCAACGCGGAGAAAATCTTTTTTGTCCAGGTGGCAGACGCCCCCAAGCTCTCCATGGACGTCCTGTCCTGGAGCCGGCACTACCGCGTGTTCCCCGGCGAAGGGCAGTTCGAGCTCGCCAAGTTCATGGGCCACGTGGTCCGCGCCGGCTACACCGGGCCGGTCTCCCTGGAAGTCTTCAATGACGTCTTCCGCCAGTCCGACGTCGAACGGACAGCCGTTGACGCCATGCGTTCGCTGATCTGGCTCGAGGAGCAGAGCGCCACATGGCTGGCCGTGAACGACACGGACGGTACGGAGGGCAGCGTCGCCGCGCGCCGCCGTCGTTATCCCATGGAACTGGCCACCTTGCCCAAGGTGAACGAACCCGCCGGCTTCAACTTCGCCGAGGTCAAGGCGGACGACACGGCGCAGCTCGAGAAGCTCCTGGGCCAGCTCGGCTTCGGATTCGAGGGCCGGCACCGCACCAAGGACGTCCAGCTGTGGACCATGGGCCAGGCCCGCGTGATCATCAACGAGCAGGCGGCGCAGCACGCCGAGCCTGCCATCGCCGCTTTGGGGTTCGACGTCGATTCCCCCGTAATTGCCTCAGCCCGGGCGCAGCAGCTGAAGGCGCCTGTGGTGGCCCGCAAGGTGCAGGCCGACGAGGAGGTGTTCCAGGGCATCTCGGCCCCGGACTCCACCGAGATCTTCCTCTGCCAGGGCAGCCCGGACGGCACCGCCGCGTGGACTGCTGAATTCGGCCAGGCGCGGGACTCCGGGGAAGGGCTGGAACACCCGTCCGCCGCCGCTGCCGCCGTGATCGACCACGTAAACCTGGCCCAGCCCTGGCAGCACTTCGACGAAGCCGTCCTCTTCTACACCAGCGCCCTGGCACTTGAGCCGCAGCCGTTCGCGGAGGTTCCCAGCCCCAGCGGGCTGGTGCGCTCGCAGGTCATGCAGACGTCCGACGCCGCCGTGCGGCTGGTGCTGAACCTGGCACCGGTGCAGCAGGCCGCCGAACAGGGTCCGCAGAGCGTCCGCAAGACCTACCAGGAGCACATCGCCTTCGCCGTGGACGACCTCGTGGCTGCCGCCCTGGCCGCCCGGGACCGGGGACTGGAATTCCTGCAGATCCCCGCGAACTACTACGAGGACCTGGACGCCCGCTTCGACCTCGACCCCGGATTCCTGGCCACCCTCAAGGACCTCAACCTCCTGTACGACCGCGACGCCGACGGCGAATTCCTCCACTTCTACACCGCCACGGTTGGCAGCGTGTTCTTCGAGATGGTGGAGCGCCGCGGCAGCTACGACGGCTACGGGGCGCCCAACGCCCCGGTCCGCCACGCAGTGCAGTACGACTCGCTGCACCGCACCTGAATCGCTCCCTGTACACCTGACAACCCCATCCATCCGAAAAACCAGAAAGGAGCCAGCCGTGCCGGAAGACACCAGCGCCGAGCTCGAAACGGACGAATTCGTACCGCCCGCCGAGCCGAAGGCCGCCCACCTGCCCCTGGACCTCGCCATCGAAACCCAGGCCGACCTCAGCGCGGAGATCAATGCCCTGGGCGAGGCCTACGCGCGGGCCCTCAAAGACGGTGCGTCCGCCGAGACCCAGCCCCGGCTGGACTATCCGCCCTACCGCTCCAGCATCCTGCGGCACCCCACCAAGAGCCTGCAGCACGCGGACCCGGAGACCATCGAGCTCTACTCGCCCGCGTTCGGCCACCAGGACGTGCACGCACTCGAGTCCGACCTCACCATCCAGCACAACGGCGAGCCCCAGGGTGAACGGATCATCGTGACCGGCAAGGTCCTGGACGGCGACGGCCGCCCGGTGGCAGGCCAGCTGGTGGAGATCTGGCAGGCCAACGCCTCCGGCCGCTACATCCACAAGCGTGACCAGCACCCCGCGCCGATCGATCCCAACTTCACGGGCATCGGCCGCTGCATCACCGGCCCGGACGGCTCCTACCGGTTCATCACCATCAAGCCCGGCGCGTACCCGTGGAAGAACCACCTGAACGCCTGGCGCCCCGCGCACATCCACTTCTCCCTGTTCGGCACCGAGTTCACCCAGCGCATCATCACCCAGATGTACTTCCCCGGCGACCAGCTCTTCCCGCTGGACCCGATCTACCAGACCATCGTGGACCAGGACGCCCGCGACCGGCTCGTGGCCACGTACGACCACAGCATCACGGAGCCGGAGTGGGCCCTGGGCTACAACTGGGACATCGTCCTCACCGGGCCAAAGCGCACCTGGACCGAAAACGAGGCGCTCGGCGCCGCAGGCGACGAGGAGTAGGAAAGATGAGCACCAAACTGGTACCCACGCCCGGCCAGACCGTCGGCCCGTTCTACGGCTACGCCCTGCCCTTCGAGAAGGACAACGAGCTTGTGGCCCCGGGCTCGCCCGGCTCCATCCGGCTCCAGGGCACCGTCTATGACGGAGCCGGCCACACCATCCCCGACGCCATCCTGGAAATCTGGCAGCCCGACGCCGAGGGCAACGTGGTCCAAAAGACCGGTTCCCTGGTCCGGGACGGCTACACCTTCACTGGCTGGGGCCGCGGCGCCGTCGGGAACACGGGCGTCTTCACCTTCACCACCGTCAACCCGGGGCCCACCAGGCCGGTCCCTGGAAAACGAGCGGCGGCACCGTTCATTTCCGTGGCGCTTTTTGCCCGCGGGCTGACCAACCGCCTCTTCAGCCGGATCTACCTCCCGGAGGACACCGAGGCGCTGGCCAACGATCCCCTGCTGAGTTCCCTGGATCCGCAGCGCCGCAAGACGCTGATCGCCCGCCGCGACCCCGATGGCGGCCTCACCTGGGACATCCGCCTGCAGGGTCAGGGCGAGACAGTCTTCCTGGACTTCCAGTGACCGGAGCCGCCAGCCTGGGATCCCCGTCCGCTTTCGAGATGGAGGGCGACGCCGGATTGCTGAGTCCCGTCTCAGCGTCGCCCCTTGTGGGGGCACTGACGGGGGACCGCGCTGTCCTGGCGGCGATCCTCGCCGTCGAGTCCGGCTGGGCCGCCGTGCTGGAGAAGGCGGGCCTGGCACCTGCCGGTTCCGCCGCCGTCGTGTCCGCTGCCGCGGAGCCCGGCCGGTACAGCGTGGCAGCCATCGCCCGGCGTGCCCAGGGCGGCGGCAACCCGGTCATCCCGCTGCTGGCGGACCTGCGGACGCAGGTCGCGGCGCTGGATGCGGCCAATGTCGGGGCAGGAAAAGCGGTGCACACGTCCCTGACCAGCCAGGACGTCCTGGACACGGCGCTGATGCTGGTGGCCCGCAACACCGGGGAGGCGGTGCTGGGTGACTTAAGAGGCGCGACGGCGGCGCTCGCGGCCCTGGCGGAACGGCATGCGGACACGCTGTGCGTGGGCAGGAGCCTGACGCAGCATTCCCTGCCCTTCACGTTTGGCCTGCGGGCCGCCCAGTGGTTCCACGGCACGGCCGCTGCGGGCCGGCAGCTGGCGGGCCTGGACTTCCCGGTCCAGTTCGGCGGCGCGGCGGGAACGCTGGCTGCGGGAACTGTCCTGACATCGGGCTCATCCGCCACTCCGTTTGGACTCGCGGGCGCCCTGGCATCCCAGCTGGGCCTCGCTTCAGCGCCCGCACCGTGGCACACCAACCGGCTGGCCGTGACGTCGCTGGGCAACGCCCTGGCTGCGGTGCTGGACGCCTTCGGCAAGATCGCGGCGGATGTCCTGTTCCTGAGCCGGCCCGAGGTCGGCGAGCTGGCTGAGCCGCGGGCCGCCGGCCGGGGGGTTTCCTCGGCCATGCCGCAGAAGCAGAACCCGGTACTGTCCGTGCTGGTCCGCAGCGCGGCGCTGCAGGCCCCGGCGCTGGCCGCCCAGCTGCACCTGGCCGCCGCCAGCTTCAACGATGAACGCCCGGACGCCGCGTGGCACACCGAGTGGCCTGCGCTCCGGCAGCTCCTGGCACTGGCGCTCGGCGCGGCCGGCCATATCCGTGAGCTGGCCGAGGGCCTGCAGGTCTTCCCGGACGCGATGCGCCGGAACCTGGACCTTGCCGGTCCGCTGCTGCTGGCGGAAGGCGTGGGTGCCGCTGTGGCCCCGCTGCTTTCGGACAAGGGCGGGACCAGCGGGAAGCAGCAGCTCCAGGCTGTTGTGGACCGGACGCTCCAGGCGCCGCCCGCGGACCAGGCCGCCACGTACCGCAAGCTGCTCCGCGAAGCCGTTCCAGCCGGGATCCTGAGCGACCTCCGGCTCGAGGAACTCCTCAACCCGGGCAGCTACCTCGGCGAGGCTCCGGAGATTTCCCGGCGGATCCTGGCCGCCTACCCGGACTTCGCCGCCAACCCATCTGCAGACACCGATCCGAATGGAGCTTCCCGTGGCTAAGCCGGCCCTGAAGGCAGCGCTGCTGTCACCCCAACGTCCCCTTGGAGACCACCCCTTGCTGGTGGTGGGTCCGTCCCTGGGCACTTCCACCATCCTCTGGAACCGCACTGCTTCCGTGCTGGGCGACGACTACGACGTGGTGGCCTGGGACCTGCCCGGCCACGGCGTCTCGCCCGCCGCCACCGAAACGTTCGACGTCGCCGCGCTGGCTGACGCCGTGGTGGACCTCGTCGATTCCATCGCCCCCGGCGCGTCCTTCCACTACGCCGGCGTCTCCCTGGGCGGCGCCACCGGCCTGCAGCTGGGCATCAAGCATGGCGAGCGGCTCAAGAGCCTTTCCGTGCAGTGCAGCGGCGCCAAGCTGGGCACCCCGGAGGGGTGGCTGGAGCGCGCCGAAACCGTCCGCAGCCAGGGCACACCCGTGATGATCCAGGGCTCGGCGGAGCGCTGGTTCGCGCCGGGCTTCATGGAGCGCGAGCCCGAACTCAGCAGCCGGCTCCTGCACGCCCTGCGCGACGCCGACCGTTTCAGCTACGCGTTCTGCTGCGAGGCCCTTGCCGCCTTTGACGTGCGTGGCGAACTGGGCAGCATCCAGGTCCCAACCCAGGTCATAGCCGGCGCGCTGGACGGGGTGGCCCCGCCGTCTTTCGCGGAGGAAGTGGCCGCGGGCATCACCGCAGGGGGCGGCACCGCAACCGCCGTCACGCTGGAGGGCGTGGCGCACCTGGCCCCCGCCGAGGCGCCGGCCCACGTGGCGGAACTGATGCGCGGCCTCATCTCCTGGGCCGAATCGCAGGGGGCAGCCAAGTGAGCAGCTTTGGACAGGCGGGCGCGGAGCGGCACGGTGTGGTCCGGCCGGACGCCACCAGCCAGGACATTTACGACGGCGGCATGAAGGTCCGGCGCGAAGTCCTGGGCGATGCTCACGTTGACCGGGCCAACGCCAACAAGGACGAGTTCACCGAGGACTTCCAGGACATGATCACGCGGATCGCGTGGGGTGGCATCTGGACCAGGCCCGGCCTGACCCGCCAGATGCGCTCCGCCGTCACCATCACGGCGATGGTAGCCCACGGGCACTGGGAAGAGCTGGCCATGCACATCCGCGCCGCCGTCCGGAACGGCCTGAGCCGGGACGAGATCAAGGAAATCCTGCTCCAGACCGCCATCTACTGCGGAGTGCCCTCGGCCAACACCGCCTTCAAAACAGCCCAAGAAGTCTTCCGCGAGCTGGACACAACCCACACCGACTAAACCCCGCCCGCCCAACTAGGTAGCGCCAAGTGTCGTTATGAGCCTCCAAAACGACACTTAGCGCTACCTAGTTGGGAGGGGCACCGACAGAATTAAGAGGAGCACCATGAACCAGGCTTTTGTGTACGACGCCGTGCGCACCCCGTTCGGCAAATTCGGCTCCGGCCTTGCCGCCGTCCGCCCCGACGACCTTGCCGCGCACGTGATCAAGGAATCCGTGAAGCGCGCCCCGGCGCTGGATCCGGAGCGGATTGACGAGGTGGTGTTCGGCAACGCCAACGGCGCCGGCGAGGAGAACCGGAACATCGCCCGGATGGGCACCCTGCTGGCCGGCCTGCCGGTGTCCATCCCGGGCACCACGGTGAACCGGCTCTGCGGCTCCTCGCTGGACGCCGCGATCATCGCCTCCCGCCAGATCAACGCCGGCGACGCCGACCTGATGCTGGTGGGCGGGGCGGAGTCGATGTCCCGGGCCCCTTGGGTGTTGCCCAAGACGGAGAAGCCCTACCCGGCCGGGGACATGACCCTGGCTTCCACCACGCTCGGCTGGCGTCTGGTGAACAAGGCCATGCCGAAGGAGTGGACCATTTCCCTGGGCGAGGCCACCGAACGGCTGCGGGAGAAGTACGGTGTGACCCGTGAGGCCCAGGACGAGTTCGCCGCGAACTCCCACAACCTGTCCGCCGCCGCCTGGGATGAGGGCTTCTACGACAACCTCGTGGCCCCGGTTCCGGGCACGGACCTGGTCCGGGACGAAGGCATCCGGGCAGGTTCGTCGGCAGAGAAGCTCGCCGGGCTGAAGACGGTCTTCCGGACCGAGGACGGGACCGTCACTGCGGGCAATGCTTCGCCGCTGTCCGACGGCGCCTCCGCGGCCTGGGTGGGGTCCGAGGCTGCCGCCGGGCTGCTGGGGCTGGAGCCCCTGGCCCGCATCGCCGGACGCGGGGCGCACGCGAACGATCCGCAGTACTTCGGCTACGCGCCGGTCGAGGCGGCGAACAAAGCCCTCGCAAAGGCGGGGATTGGCTGGGACCAGGTGGGCGCCGTCGAACTTAACGAAGCGTTCGCCGCCCAGTCCCTGGCCTGCATCAACGCCTGGGGCATCGATCCCTCGATCGTGAACCGGCATGGCGGGGCCATCGCCATGGGCCACCCGCTCGGCGCGTCCGGCACCCGGATCCTGGGCACTTTGGCGCGGTCGCTGCAGGCCTCCGGCGAACGCTGGGGTGTCGCTGCGATCTGCATCGGCGTCGGGCAGGGGCTGGCCGTGGTCCTCGAAAACGTCACCGCCTCCGGAAACAACACAGGAAAGGCCTAAGCGAATGCTGACTTTTGTAGATACTGTCCGGGAGGCCGTGTCCGGCATCAAGGACGGCTCCACCGTGATGATCGGCGGGTTCGGCAACGCCGGGCAACCGTTTGAACTGATCGACGCACTGCTGGAATGCGGCGCCACGGACCTGACGGTGGTGAACAACAACGCCGGGCAGGGCGACCAGGGCCTGGCCCTGCTGATCAAGGAAGGCCGGGTGAAGAAGATGATCTGCTCCTTCCCGCGCCAGTCCGATTCCTGGCACTTTGATGCCAAGTACAAGGCCGGCGAGATCGAACTGGAACTCGTACCGCAGGGCAACCTGGCGGAGCGGATCCGCGCGGCAGGGGCCGGGATCGGCGGGTTCTTCACCCCCACCGGGTACGGCACCATGCTCGCCGAGGGCAAGGAAACCCGCATCATTGACGGCCGCGGCCAGGTCTTCGAAACGCCCATCCACGCCGACGTCGCCCTGATCAAGGCGCTCAAGGCCGACGGCAAGGGCAACCTGGTCTACCGGAAGACGGCCCGGAACTTCGGCCCGATCATGGCCGCTGCAGCGAAGCAGACCATCGTCCAGGTCTCCGAGATTGTCCCCGTCGGGGCGCTGGATCCGGAAAACGTAGTCACCCCCGGCATCTACGTCAACACAGTGGTCCGCGTGGCCGCCGACAACACCGCCGCCGGCAGCACCGCCGGCACGAGCGAGAAGGTGGCCTGACAATGAGCACCGCAACAACCCTCCAGACCTCCGCCACCCCGCTGGGCCGGGACGACCTCGCCCGTTTGGTGGCCCGGGACATCGCACCGGGATCCTTTGTGAACCTGGGCATCGGCCAGCCCACCCTTGTCTCCAATTACCTCACCGAGGAGCAGAACATCACGCTGCACACGGAGAACGGGATGCTCGGCATGGGCCCCGAAGCCAAGGGGGACCAGATCGACGAGGACCTCATCAACGCCGGCAAGATCCCCGTCACGGAGCTCCCCGGTGCCTCGTACTTCCACCACGCCGACTCCTTCGCGATGATGCGCGGCGGGCACCTGGACATCTGCGTGCTCGGCGCGTTCCAGGTATCAGTCACCGGCGACCTCGCCAACTGGCACACCGGCGCACCCGGGGCGATCCCCGCTGTCGGAGGCGCCATGGACCTCGCCACCGGCGCCAAGGACGTCTTCGTCATGATGACCCTCCTCACCCGCGAAGGCGCCTCCAAGCTCGTGGAGTCCTGCACCTACCCGCTCACCGGCGTCGGCTGCGTCACCCGCGTCTACACGGACAAGGCCGTGTTCCTCACCGGACCCGAGGGCGTCACCGTCCGCGAGACCTTCGGCTGCACCCTGGAAGAGCTGCAGGAACTTGTGCCCGTCCCGCTCAAGGCGGCGGCTGCCACGCCATAGCCGGCGGCCCTAGGATTGGTAACCATGACCGACGCCGTCAGTTCAGACAGCCAGCCTGCCCCGCAGGCCAGTGACCAGTATGTCCAGTCCCTGGCCCGCGGGCTCGCCGTGATCCGTGCGTTCGACACGGTCCATCCGGTCATGACCCTGACGGAAGTGGCTGCGCGCACTGGGCTGACGCGGGCCACAGCCCGGCGGTTCCTGCACACCCTGGTGGAGCTGGGCTATGTCAGGACCGACGGCAAGACATTCGCGCTGACGGCGAAGGTGCTCCAGCTCGGGTATGCGTACCTGTCCGGGCTGTCGCTGCCGCAGCTTGCCCAGCCGCACCTCGAGGAACTGTCACTGAAGCTGGGCGAATCCACCTCCGCGGCCGTGCTCGACGGGACGGACATCGCCTACATCGCCCGGGTGACCACGCGCCGGATCATGAACGTGGGCATTACGGTGGGCACGCGCTTCCCCGCCTATGCCACGTCGATGGGCCGGGTACTGCTTGCCGGGCTGCCTCCTGCCGACCTCAAGGCGTACCTGGCGGAGGCGGAGATCAAGCCGCTCACCCCACGCGCGTTGGGCAGCGCCAAAGAACTCCTGGCCGTCCTGGACACGGTCCGGGCCCAGGGCTGGTGCCTGCTGGACCAGGAGCTGGAGCTCGGGCTCATGTCCGTGGCCGCGCCGGTCTATGACGGATCCAAGGTGGTGGCCGCCGTGAACGTTTCCCTGCAGGCGCAGGCCGTGGCCGCCAAGCCGGACCCGGAAGCCTTCCTGGCTTCGGTGGCGCAGGAGATTGTGGCGACGGCGGAACTCGTCTCGGCCGACCTGACCGCCCGGGGGTAGGCGGGTCTGCTGGGGTTTTGTGCACGTATGCAGGCCTCAGACGTGCGGAAGCCGGCATATCTGGACAAAAACGCTTTGCCACGCCGGCTCTTGTCCGGCGGCTGGCGCGCAGGCAGACTGTGGCCCATGGCAACGGAAGACGACGTCCGCAGGATTTCCCTGGCACTCCCGGGCGTCACGGAGCGGCTGAGCTGGGGCCGGCCCGCCTGGTTCGCCAAGACCCTGATGGGCCGGATCTGGGAACCGGGAGTCCTCACCGTCAAGACCGAAGAACGCGAGGCCCTGGCAGGAACGGAGCCGGAAACCTTCTTTTGGACCCCGCATCACGAACGCTCTCCCCAACTGGTGCTGGTGCGGCTGGACCGGATCGACGGGAAGCTGCTGGCGGAACTGCTCCAGGATTCCTACCGGCTGGCGGGCGGGGAACAAGGCAGCCGCCGGCACGCGGGGGACCCGTAAGGTAACTGTTTACCACCAAGAATGCCGCCCCACTCCCGCGGCAGCGGTGCGGGCCATAGACTCTAGCCAACTACGTGCAGCAGCGCCGCTCCGCGAAGACCCACGGTCCACACAGGCCAACGTCCCAGCAGGGCGGCGCTGCCGCACCCGTGCAACGAGGGGAGACGGCGGGTGAAACTGGGCATACCGCGGGAACGGCGGGAGGGCGAACGCCGCGTGGCCGCCACACCGGAAACGGTGAAGCAACTGGCAGCGCTCGGCGTCGAGATACTCCTGGAGGAAGACGCCGGCGCGGCGGCGGGATACCCGGACCTGGCATACACCCAGGCCGGGGCGCACCTCGTCCATGACCTCGACCTCGCCCAACTGGACGTCCTCGCCCACGTCCGGCCCCTCGACCCGGAAACCGCCCGGTCCCTGAAAAGGGGCGCCGTCACCGTGGGGCTCGCGTCGCCGTCGTCCGAACTCCCAACGGTGGAGGCGCTCGCAGACGCCGGCGTCACGGCCTTCGCCCTGGAACTGGTGCCCCGCATCTCCCGCGCCCAGTCCATGGACGCCCTCAGTTCCCAGGCCCTGGTGGCCGGCTACCGCTGCGTCCTGGAAGCGGCCATCCGGCTGCCCAGGTTTTTCCCGCTGTACATGACCGCCGCCGGCACCGTCCCGCCCGCCCGGGTCTTGGTGCTCGGCGCCGGCGTGGCCGGCCTGCAGGCCATCGGCACCGCCAAACGCCTGGGCGCCCGCGTCTTCGCCAACGACATCCGCCCCGCCTCAGCGGACGAGGTGGCCTCCATGGGCGGCACCTTCATCCGGCTGGACCTGGAAACCGCGGAAGCAGCCGGTGGTTATGCCCGCCAGCTCAGTTCGGACGCCGGCACCCGGCAGAGGCAGCTGATCGCCCCGCATGTGGCCCAGGCGGACGTGCTGATTACGACGGCGGCCGTCCCGGGCAGGCGCGCACCCCTCCTGGTCACCACCGAGATGGTCCAGGGCATGCGGGCCGGATCCGTCGTCGTGGACCTCGCCGCAGAGTCCGGCGGCAACGTGGAGTCAGTGGTTCCAGGCCAGGACATCCCGGTGCCCACGGCGGACGGTTCCGGCTTCGTCACGCTGGTGGGCCTGAAGGACGCCCCCTCGGCCATGGCCTCCGACGCCTCCCGCCTCTACGCCAAGAACGTTGCCAACCTGGTGGCGCTCCTGGTCCGGGAAGGGGCCCTGGTCCCCGACTTTGGGGACGAAGTGCTGGCCGGCGCCTGCCTGACGCACGACGGGGAAGTGCGGCACCGGCCGACGGCGGATCTGCTGGCGGAGCGGGCCGGCAGCCGGCGGGAAGGGGTGCTCTGATGGACGGAATCAGTCTGCTGACCATTACCGTACTGGCCGTGTTCGTCGGTTTCGAGGTGGTTTCCAAGGTCTCCAGCACCCTGCACACGCCCCTGATGTCCGGCGCCAACGCCATCCACGGGATCATCCTGGTGGGCGCCATCATTGTGGCCGGCCAGGCAGCGGACCCGTGGGTGCTCGCGGTGGCCCTCCTCGCCGTCGTCCTCGCTACTGCCAACCTGGTGGGCGGCTTCGTGGTGACGGACCGGATGTTGCACATGTTCCACGCGAAGAAACAGGTGGACACCAAAGAAGCAGCGGGGAAGGTGGACGGCAGATGAGCCTCCTCGATCCCGTCTGGACCTCGCTCCTGTACCTCATTGCCGCCGTCTTCTTCATCCTGGCGCTGCGCGGGCTCAGCTCCCCCCGGACGGCCCGCCGCGGCAACCTGGTCGGTGCCGCGGGCGCCCTGATCGCCGTCGTCACGGTGTTCCTGTCCGCGCGGCTGGAGAACATCCCGTGGATCATCGCTGCGATCGCCGTGGGGTCAGCCGTTGCCGCCCCGGTGGCGCGGCGGGTCAAGATGACCCAGATGCCGCAGCTTGTGGCGCTGTTCAACGGCGTGGGCGGCGGGGCGGCGGCGCTGGTGGCGCTCCTGGAACTCAGCCATGCCGGTGACCCCTGGATGCGGCTGGCAATTGTCTTCACGCTCCTGGTGGGCGCCGTGTCCTTCGCAGGGTCGGGGGTCACGTTCGCCAAGCTGCAGGAACTGATGACCACCCGCCCGGTACTGTTCCCGGGCCTCCCCGTGGTGATGGCCGCGGTGCTGCTCGCCGCTGTCGCGTCCGCCGCTGCCGTCGTTGTCACCGGCTCGCTGGCGCTGGCGGTGCTGCTGCTGGTGCTTGGCCTCGCGGCGGGCATCCTGCTGGTGCTGCCCGTGGGCGGGGCCGACGTCCCGATCGTCATCTCGCTGCTGAACGCCTTCACGGGCCTGGCTGTGGCGGCCTCCGGCGTGGTGCTCGGCAACGTGCTGCTGGTGGTCGCCGGCACCCTGGTGGGCGCGTCGGGTACCATCCTCACCCGTGCCATGGCCGCCGCCATGGGCCGGAGCGTCGCGGGCGTCCTGTTCGGTGCCTTCCGGGGAGGTTCGACGGCGGGATCCACCGCCGTGAGCGAGCGTCCGGTGCGGTCCTCCAGCGCCGAGGACGTGGCGGTGCTCCTGGGCTACGCGCAGCGGGTGATCATTGTTCCGGGCTACGGCCTGGCGGTGGCGCAGGGCCAGCACACCGCCGCCGAACTGGCTCTGGCCCTGGAGGGGCGGGGCATCGAGGTGGACTTCGCCATCCATCCCGTGGCGGGCCGGATGCCCGGGCACATGAACGTGCTGTTGGCCGAGGCGAACGTGCCGTACGAGTCGCTCAAGGAAATGGGCGAGATCAATCCGGAGTTCAAAACCGCGGACGTTGCCCTGGTGGTGGGTGCCAACGACGTGGTGAACCCCGCGGCCAAGACGTCCCAGGGATCCCCCATCTACGGCATGCCCATCCTGGAAGTGGCCGAGGCCCGTCAGGTGATTTTCCTCAAGCGGTCCATGCGGCCGGGTTTCGCCGGGATCGAGAACGACCTGCTGTACGAGCCCCAGACCTCGCTGCTGTTCGGCGACGCCAAGGACTCACTGGCGCAGGTGCTCGGGGCGGTCAAGGCGCTGTAGCTACCGTCCCGCTGCCCGCCTGCTTCGAACCCGCCGCGGGGCAGGCTAGTCTTCTTTCAGAAGTAGCCTTTCCATTCGCCACCAAAGGACGCCATGACTGCCAACAGCTCCACTTCACTCCAGCGCGCCGCAATCATCGTCAATCCTGCCAAGCCCGTGGACATCGACGTGCGCGGCCTGGTGGCAAAGCACTGCGTGGAAAACGGCTGGGGCGAACCGCTCTGGTTCGAAACCACCAAGGAGGATCCCGGCGTCGGCCAGGCCAAGGAAGCACTCGCCCAGGGTGCCGATATTGTCATCGCGGCCGGCGGCGACGGAACCGTGCGGTGCGTCGCCGAGGTCCTGTCCGGTGGCGACGTCCCGATGGGCCTGCTCCCGCTCGGCACGGGCAACCTCCTGGCCCGCAACCTGGGCATGGACGTCACGGACTACGACGGCGCCATGGCCGGTGCCCTGATTGGGACCGAGCGGAAGATCGACGTCGTCCGGGCCCGCCGCAGCGACCCCGACAAGGAGCAGCTGTTCCTGGTCATGGCCGGGGTTGGATACGACGCCACCATCATGGCCGACACCAACGAGGACCTGAAGGACAAAGTGGGCTGGCTGGCCTATGTGGACGCGGGCATCCGCAACCTTCCGGGCAAACCGGTGAAGGCCACCATTGTGATTGACGGGAAGACTGCCGTGCACCGCGGGGTGCGCAGCGTCATGGTGGGCAACTGTGGCAAGGTCCAGGGCGGCCTGGAGATCTTCCCCGAAGCCAAAATGGACGACGGCCTGCTGGATGTGGCCGTGCTGGCCCCGCACCACGGAAAACTGGGCTGGCTCTCCGTGGTTGCCGGGATGATCGGCAAGGGCCGTGGCAAGGACACGGCGGTGGAGTATTTCCAGGGCAAGACCGTGGAGATCACCCTCGAGCACAACGACGACTACCAGCTGGACGGCGACCACGAAGGCCAGGGCAAGCACGTCCTGATGACCATGGACCCGTCCGCGCTGACCGTCCGCATGTAGCCCCCGCCCGGAACTGCGCTACCTAACTGGGGAGGCCCGGGGCCGGGCGGTGAGCCAGGATCTCGGCGAGCTCGGCCAGCCGGTGGGCGCGGGCGGATTCCGCCGGGGTGAACGGCTCCCCGGGACGCGCAAAGGTGATGGGGCCGTGCCAGGCCGTGGGAATCTTGAGCCGCGTGCCGGCGTCGTGCCTTTCCAACAGCGCCTCCGACGGGGAAAGGATCCGTGCCCGCAGCAGTTCCGCCACCGCGAGCGGAAGCTCATCCGGCGCGTCGGCGATCCGGGCCGCGAGGCTCAGCGCCTTCGTCTGCCCGTCCGCCATGGCCAGCGCTGTTGTGGGCCAGGCGCGGGACCGGGTACCGCCGGCCTGCTGCAGCGCCTCGAGCAGCTGGTATTCATCCACGTCGCCGGGCGTGGACAGAACAAACTCGTCCAGCACGCCGCCGGCCACCGGGTGCACGTGGATGCTCAGGATATTCGTGTCCAGCCGGGCCAGAGCCTTGGTGACCTTCTGCAATGATCCCGGCTCATCCCGCAGGACGGTGCGGGCCCGCCACAACGCGGGGGCCACGGCGAGCCGCCGCCGCTGCCGCAGGGCCGGAGCATGCAGCCATCCGCGGAGCACCCGGGCGGCGGAGGGCTCCGCCACCCAGATGACCAGGACGGTGGCGGTGACAGTCAGCACCAGCACCTTGGCCAGGTAGGGAAGCTCGGTGCCCACCACCAGGGCATGGACCAGGAGCTCGATCGGAAGCATCACGGCCACGTTGGCCAAGGTCAGCCGCGTCCGGGTCGGCTCCGGCATCAGGCCGCAGACCTCGCAACTCAGCTCAGCCTCGGGGGTGGTCCTTGCAGGGGACTTCATGGTCCAAGGATTGCGCGGCGCTGTTTCAGGGGTGTTGCCCGGCCGTTCCGATTTCGCGACGCGTGCCGGGCGTAGGATTCTGGAGGAACGTCAGCGCGGCCGCCCGTCAAACCGGAAACTGGGCCTCCCCAGGCACACTGTCCCGCAGGAAAGGCGCTATTCCACGTGAAGCTGCTCGCTGAGATGTTCAGCATTGCTCCCGGCAATAAGGACCACCAGCCGGCCCTGAGGTGCGCGGTGGGCGTCTTCGTTCCGCTCTTCACCCTGGTGCTGCTGGGCCGGCTGGACCTGGCCATTTTCGCGTCCTTTGGTGCCTTCACCGGGATTTACGGCCGCGGCGAACCGCACGGCACCCGTTTTGCGCTGCAGCTGCGGGCGGGCGTGCTCATGCTGCTGGTGATCCTCCTCGCTGCGCTCGCTGCCCGCGCCGGCGCGGCTTGGGGGCTGGATGACGCCGGCGCCACCTGGCTCCTGGTCCTTGCCACCACGCTGGTGGCCGGCGGCTGCTCCGTTGCCATTTCCTGGTTCCGGCTGCGGCCCGCGGGATCCCTCTTCCACATCTTCGCCTTCGCGGCCATTGCCTCGATCCCCAACCAGCCGCCGCTGTGGGAGGGCATGCTGGTCGCCGTCGCCACCACGGCTTTTTCCCTGCTGGTCGGCTTCTCCTCACGGGTGCTGCCCAGCCGACGCACGCCGTGGGTGCGGCCGCGGCCCATCCGCCGCACCGCGGAAGAAAAGCGTGCGGCCCGGCTTGAGGGCCTCGGCTACCTGGTGGCCGCCGGGTTGGCCGGCGCACTTGCCACCTGGGCAGGCAGCCGCCTCGGGTTTGGCCACAACTACTGGGCCATGGTTGCCGCCGTCGTTCCGCTCGTGGGGCACACCACGCGGCACCGCGTCCGCCGTGGCGTCCAGAGGATCATCGGCACCGTGCTCGGGCTGGTGCTGATGGCTGGGATCCTGGTGCTGGGCCTACAGCCGTGGCAGACCGTGCTGGTCATGGCCCTGTGCCAGTTCGGCGCCGAGATGTTCATCATCCGCCAGTACCTGCTGGCCCAAGTCTTCGTCACGCCGCTCGCACTGGTGTCCACGCTGCTGGTGGTCCCGTCCTCGCCCGGCATCCTCCTCCGCGACCGCATCGTCGAGACGGTGATCGGAGCCGTCGTCGGCATTGCCGTGGTGCTTGCCCCCGGAGCGTGGCGCCGCTTAAGGGAACGCACGACGACGGCGCCTGGCAGGGGCGCGCGGCCCACCTGAACCGCGGCATGGGTAGGCTTGTACTACCCATTCAACGGAAGAGCGGTGTGCGGTGGCCAATTCTGCCTCGGGTGACTCGGTGGTGGACCGGATTGTCCGGTTGATCTCCGCCTTTCCCGAGGACGTCAGCGCCCTGCAGTTGGCGGACCTCGCCGAACGCGCGGGCTTGCCGCTTACCACCGCCCACCGGCTGGTCCGCCAGCTTGCCGGCCACGGCCTGCTGGAGGCTGCTCCGGGAGGGTTGGTGCGGCCCGGCCTGCGGCTGTGGGAGCTGGTCAACCGCACCGCCCCCACCCTTGCCCTGCGCCAGGCGGCCATGCCGTTCATGGAGGATATCCAGCAGGTCCTCAACCAAAACGTGAACCTGGCCGTGCTGGATGGCTGGGAAGCCCTGTTCGTCGAGCGGCTGTCCCGGCGCGGCTCGGTCGCCAACCGGGCAAAGGTGGCGGGCCGGATGCCCGTCCACACCTCGTCCGCCGGCCTGGCGCTGATGGCGCACCAGGACAAGCTGCTGCAAAGCCTGTATCTCGACCAGTTCGAAGACCCCGAAGGGAAGGTCAGCACCGACGCCGTCCGGATGCTGCTCAGCGAGACCTTCCACCAGGGCTTTGCGCAGCTGAAGGGCGTTGTGGATCCGGACACCTGGGGCATCGCCGTCCCCGTCCTTGACCCGCGCCAGCGTGCGGTGGCCTCGCTAGGCGTCGTGGTTCCCCTGCAGGAGATGCGCCTGCAGGCCCTGGTGCCCGCCCTGCAGACAGCTGCCAGGGGCATTGCCCGGAGGCTTGCGGAACGGTAAAGCGGAGGAATCTTGATTCCGTTCAACGGAATCGATGTACCGCGCTGAACGGCCCGCGCGCACACTGGAGGCAGAAGCACCCACGGGCCGGCAGCGGCCCCGCAACGAAGCGAGAATGCCATGCCACGGAAGATCATCACCACCCAGGTGGCCATCATGGGCGCAGGCCCGGCCGGCCTGATGCTGTCCCACCTGCTGGCAAAGGCCGGGATCGAGTCCAGTGTCGTCGAAGTCCGCAGCCACAAGGAGATCTCCGAGACCGTCCGGGCCGGCATCCTGGAACACGGCACCGTCAACCTGCTGGTGGAAAGCGGCGTCTCGGACCGCGTGCTGCGCGACGGCGACCGGCACGACGGCATTGAGCTGCGATTTAACGGCGAGAGCCACCGCGTGGACTTCAAGGACCTCGTGGGCGAATCCGTGTGGCTCTACCCGCAGACGGACGTTTTCCTGGACCTCGCCGCCCGCAGGAAGGCCGACGGCGGGGACGTCCGGTACAGCGTCACGGACACCACAGTGCATGACCTTGAGGGCAGGCCGAAGGTCTGGTTCACGGACGCGGACGGCGTGGAGTTCGAGATCCAGGCCGACTTCCTGGTGGGGGCCGACGGTTCCCGCAGCCACTGCCGCTTCCAGATCCCGGAGGCGCACCGCAAATGGTACTTCCACGAGTACCCCTTCGCCTGGTTCGGGATCCTGGCCGAGGCCCCGCGCAGCGCGGACGAGCTCATCTACGCCAACTCCGCGAACGGTTTTGCCCTGATCAGCCAGCGCACCGAGACGGTCCAGCGGATGTACTTCCAGTGCGATCCCAAGGAGAACGTGGCGGAGTGGGATGACGACAGGATCTGGGCCGAGTTCCGCAGCCGGGTGAACGGCAACGGGTTTGAACTCAAGGAAGGCCCCGTCATCGACAAGATGGTCCTGCCCTTCCGGAGCTTCGTCCACACGCCCATGCGCCACGGCAACCTGTTCCTGGCCGGCGACGCCGCCCACACGGTCCCGCCCACCGGTGCCAAAGGCCTCAACCTGGCCATCCATGACGTCAAAATGCTCTTCGAGGGGCTGGACACCCACTACAACTCCGGCTCTGACCATCTGCTGGATACCTTCAGCGACCGCGCCCTGGAGCGGGTGTGGAAAGCGCAGCAGTTCTCCTACTGGATGACCACCATGCTGCACACCCCTGCGGATGCGGATGACTTCTCCCGTGCCCGGCAGTTGGGTGAGCTGAACTCGGTGGTATCATCCAGGCACGGCATGGCTTACCTTGCCGAGGCCTACACCGGCTGGCCGGGACAGCCCTGACAAGGACTGCCGGGAGTACGACGGCGGTGCGGCGCCGGCTGAGGCGGCAGGCCGCCGTCGTGCCGGGGGTTGAAGGCGACTTTGGCCTCAGGGCGCAAGCAGCCGCCGGACCGCTGCGGCGATGGCCGCGGCGTCGGGCTGTTCGTCCCGCCTGACGGTGAGCAGGTGGAGCAGGACGCCGTCGCCGTAGTCCGCAACGTCCCGGGCGCGGGCGGACCCGTCCGCAACCCCCAAAGCGGTGAGGGCCTGCTCCAGGCCGCCCACCAGCCGGAAATGCCCGGCCGTCACCGACTCCGGCCGGTCCAGCGAGAGGGCCAGCCGGGCGCGGGTCAGGCCCGCGTGCTCGCCGGCCAGCGCCAGCACCATGCCGGCCAGCTGGCCGGCAAGTTCCTCAAGGGTGCGTGGCGGACCACCCATTCCCTGGTCCCGGAGCAGCTGGCCGTCAAGGCGTTCCAGGCGCTCCAGCACCGCTTCAACGAGGGCGGCGCGGCTGCGGAAGTAGTTGGAGGTGGTGCCTTCCGCCACCTGGGCGGCGGCGTCCACGGACCGGTGGGTAAGGCCTTTCATGCCCTTATCCGCCACGACGGCCAGGGCGGCATCTAGGAGTTGGGTCCGGCGGTCAGGCATGGGCCCAGTGTAATTGAACCCTTCCGGATCACTACAAAAGTAGTAAAATCGCCTGTATGGAAACAATCTCGATTGTTGGCGGCGGTATTGCCGGCCTGGCGCTGGCCGCCAGCCTGGACCCCAGCCGCTTCCAGGTGACAATGTACGAGAAGCGGCCCGAGCTGCCGGCCGTGGGCCACGCGCTGGGGATGTGGCCCAACGCCCAGCGTGCGCTGGCGCGGCTGGGAATCCTTGAGCAGGCACGGGCTGTCAGCCCGGTGATCGGCAGCGGGTCGGTCCGTGACGCCCAAGGTGAGCCCTGGGTCACTGTGAACGCGGGGGAGATGTTCGGCATCTCCCGGGTTGACCTGCTGGGGCTGCTGGACGGGGCCGTCCCGGCAACAGTCCGCCGGGTCACCCGCAACGTCCGGTCACGCCCCGACGACGGTAGCCTGGTGGTCGGCGCTGACGGCGTGCACAGCGCCGTGCGCAGAGAGGTCTGGGGCGCCGGAACGGACGCCCGCCTGACCCCGTACCTTGCCCTTCGAGGGATCCTGCCTGTTCCGGTCAGCCACGACGAGGTGGGCGAATACTGGGGCCGCGGCGACCTGTTCGGCATGGCTGCCGCCCGGGGAGGGTCCTTCTGGTGGGCCAGCTACCGTTCCGGCATGGGCCCGTACGGGATTGACGCAGCATCAGCCCTGGAATACGCCCGGAAGCGGTATGCCGGCCACGCGCCCGCCATCCGCCGCACGCTGGCCGCAGCCACGCCCGAAGCATGCCTGGTCCAGCGGATCTGGACAGTTCCGCATCTGGGCTCCTACGTCCGCGGGCGGACCGTGCTCATCGGCGATGCCGCCCACGCCATGCTGCCCACCCTGGGGCGTGGCGCCTGCGAGTCGCTGGTGGATGCCGTAACACTGGCTGACCTTCTCAACACGCTGCCGGAGGAGCAGGCGCTGCGCGCCTACGACCGGCAGCGGCGGATGCGGACCCGGGCCTTGAGCCTGGCCTCCTCGGCGATGGGGCGCATCGCCTTCGCGGACGGCGCCCAGCCGCTCCGTGACGGCCTCCTGAAGCTGGCCCGACGGCGGAACCGCCGTGCCGCCGTCGTCAGCGGTTCCGCCGGCTGATCAGCGGACGGGAGCTGCAGGCTGCGCGGCGTCCTCCCCGGAAACCGGCGTTCCGGCAAGCCCCGGACCGGGAACCGGGGCGGCCGGTGGAACGGCAGGCAGCCGCTTCCGCTTGGAGCGGCCCCTGCTGGAGCGTCCGTAGACGAGGTACATGGTCACGCCGGTGATGACCATCAAGAGCACGGTGTAGACGAACGTGTTGGCAATCCCGTCAACGCCTTCCGCGCCGTCCGTGTTCGCCTTGATCACCAGGCCCAGCGGCTGAACCAGGGGGTGGGCCAGGAAGATTGCGGTGTCGTAGTCGTCCAGCAGGCTGTTGAAGTTCAGGGCAGTGATGGCAGCGGCGGCCGGCAGTACCAGCGGCAGCAGGATCCGCCGGAACACATACAGCGTCTTGGCGCCCATGATGGCCGCTGCTTCCTCCAACGAGGAGTTCACTGAGGCGAAGGACGCTTTGAGCATGCGCAGGGTAAAGGGGATCTTCACCGTCACGAAGGCAATCAGCAGGATCACTGTGGTTCCGGTCAGTACAGCGCCGCCCACCAGCGGATTGGGATGGTCGTAACTGATGATCAGGCCCAGGGCCAGCAGTGCGGACGGCAGGATCCACGGAATGTGGAGCAGGTATTCGAAGGCCGCAGCCACCCAGTTCTTGTACTTCTGCAGGAGCCGGGCCACAAACAGCAGGCCGCCCACGGCGATCACTGCAGCCAGGGCGCTGTACACCACGCTCACGATGAACGGCCGCAGTCCCGATTGTTGGGTGAGAACCCGCTCATAGTTCTCCAGCGTCAGGCTGCCGAGCGAGAGCTGGCCGGTTTGGATAGCGGCACCGTCCGCGAAGGAGTACAGCACAATCAGCACTACAGGCAGTGTGTACACAGCAAACAGCAGGTAAGCCACGACGTGCACCACCACATTGACCATGGGGTTGGTGATCTCCTGCTTCTGCAGTGCGGAGGACACCTTGGATACCGAGAAGTAGGTGCCGCCCTTTTCCAGGCGGGACATGACGGCGAGCATGAGGATGGTGGCCAGGCCCAGGATCACGGCCAGCAGGGCGGCCAGGTCCCGTGAGGTGGGGCTGTTGGTGAAGGTCAGGATCATCGGGGTGATGGTCTGGAAGTCGCGCCCCCCGAGCACTTGGGGTGCACTCAGGGCACCCAGCCCAGTGAGGAAGGACAGGATGGTGACGGCGAACAGGGTGGGCGTGAGCATGGGCAGCACGATCCGCCGGAGGATGGTCCAGGTTGAGGCCCCCAGGTTCCGGGCCGCTTCAATGGTCTGGTAGTCGATGCCCTTCAGCGCGTTGGCCACGAACAGCATGTGGTTGGTGGTGGTGGCGAAGGTCATCACCACCAGGACGGCCAAGAATCCGGAGAACCAGCCCGGGTCCATCCCGGGGAACACCCTCACCAGCAGTGACGTGACGATTCCCTTGTCCCCGTAGATGAACTTGTACCCGGCAGCAAGGACAATGCCGCCGTAGATGAAAGTGGACGCATAACCCAGGAACAGGATCCGCGAACCCCGGATCCGGAAATAGTGCGTCACCAGGACGATGAACACGCCCACCAGGTTCACGGTGATGGACAGGGCCAGCGCCAGCAGGAAGCTGTTGCCGAGCGCCTTCATGGCCCGCTGGGACGTGAAGAGCTTTTCTGCTGCCCGCCCGGAGAAGCTGCCGTCCGGAAAGAACGTGGCGATCAGGACGTTGATGTTGGGCCATACCAGGAACGCCGCAATGAACCAGGTCAGGACCGCGCCGACCACCAGGACGAACGGGGAGCGGGCCATGCTCCGGACTCCGGTGCCGCTCATGGCAGGACTGCTGCCGGGTCCTGCTGCCGAAGGGCGGCGCCCGTTTCCGGGTGGTACTGCAGGACGTGCCCAGGCTGGAGGTAGACCGTGGTGTTTGTGCCCGGTTCCGGGTGGGCAGCCCCGTCCTCCTTCACCAGCAGGCGGATCTCCGCGCCATGGCTGCGCACCACATAGCGGCTGTGCAGGCCATGGTAGGTGCGTGAGATTACCGCGCCGGAAAGTCCGACGGCGCCGCCTCCTTCAGCCCCACGGGCCAGGGACGCCTTTTCCACCCGAAGGTAGGACTTTGCATCGGTGCTAAGGTCCGCCCCGGCGAGCCGGTTGAGTTCGGCCACGAATTCCGGCGTCAGGGCCGAGCTGTCACCGATGAAGTTGCAGACGAACTCAGTGGCGGAGTGGTCGTAGATTTCCTGCGGCGTCCCCACTTGTTCCACCACGCCCTTGTTGAACACGGCCACACGGTCGCTCATGGCCAGGGCTTCGTCCTGGTCATGGGTGACGTACACAGTGGTGATCCCAAACTCGCTCTGCAGGTCCTTGAGCTGTTGCCGGAGCTGGTGGCGCAGTTTGGCGTCCAGGTTGGACAGCGGCTCGTCCAGCAGGAGGATCTTGGGCCGCAGCACCAGCGCCCGGGCCACTGCGACTCTCTGCTGCTGCCCGCCGGACAGCTCCGCCACATTCTTGGACAACTGCTCATCGCTGAGCTCTACCCGCCGCGCGATGTCCCGGACCAGGCGGTCACTGTCCGCCGGCTTCTCCTTCCGGACCCGGAGGCCAAAGGCGATATTTTCCCACACGCTCATGCTGGGGAAGAGGGCATAGTTCTGGAACACCATGCCCACCTGCCGCTTGTCGCTGGGAAGCCGGGTGACATCCTTGCCGTCCACGTGCACCGTACCCCTGGTGGGCTGGATGAATCCCGCCAGGGTGCGGAGCGCCGTCGTTTTCCCGCAGCCGGACGGCCCCAGGAGAGTAAAAAACTCCCCCGGGCGCACGTGCAGGTCAAGGTTGGGGATGGCGGTGAAATCACCAAAGGAAACTTCGATGTTGTCCAAGCGGATCATGGCAAACCTGTCTGGGGAAGCGAGGATCGGGTTGACGGGGCCGGGAGCGGACCGGTTACGTCATGTATTCGAGCTCGATCTTCTCCACCCAGGCGCCCATGTTCTCCCGCACGAACTCCCAGTCGATGTCCTGCTGCTTGACGCTTGCGAAGAAGTCCACCACCTCGGGGTTTGCCTGGGCTTCGGCCTGCTTGTTGACCGGCATGGAGTTGAACTGCTTGGCAAACTCGCCCTGGACCTGGGCACTGCCGAACCAGTCGATGAACTTCTTGGCCTGCTCCTCCTTCTTCGTTCCCTTCACCAGGGCGATCTGTTCCACGGCCAGGGGGACACCCACGGACGGGACCACTGCTTCGACGTTCACCTTGAAGGACTTCTCGCGCTCGGCGATGATCGAGGACGGCATCTGGCCCATGTCCACTTCGCCGGAAGCAATCCGGGCAAAGAGGTCCGTCTTTGCCACCGCCGGGCTGCCGTTCTGGAAGTACTGCTCCACCTGCTTCCAGCCCTCATCGGAGATGCCAAGGTCGCCGGAATCGTCCCGGTAGCGGCTCAGGATCCCTGCAAAGACGAGCTGTGCCGTTGCTGTGCCAAGGCCGGTCACCCGCTCGTAGCGCGACTTGAACTCGTCCTTGGTCCACAGGTCGGTCCAGTCCTGCGGGGCCTTGTCCTTGGAGATCTTGTCCGAGTTGTAGCCAAGGAGAATAGCCTGCTTTACCAGGGGCCAGTAGGCCTCGCCGTCGCCCAGTTCTTTGTCCACATCGCCAGCCCAGGCCGGTTCGTAGGGTTCCAGGGCGTCTGCAGCCTTGACCTGCGAGAAGTACATGTTGTTCAGTCCGAACGCGACGTCGGCGATCGGGTTGTTCTTCTCGGCAATCAGCTTGTTGGTGGCATCTGCGCCGCCGGCACCGACGATCTCGATTTTGAAGCCCGCCTCGGCTGCCTTAGCGGTCAGCCAGTCCCCGCGGCCCTCGCCGTTGGAGTTGGTGTAAACAACCAGGGTTTCGCCGCTGGCGGCAGGCGCCGAGGAGGCGTCGCCCGAAGCGGCGGGGGTAGCTGATCCTCCGCCGCATCCGGCAAGGAGGGTGGCGGCGACGGCGGCGGCGACCAAAGCTTGGAATTTACGCACGATCAGGACTCATTTCTGGACTGGAATCGGAGCATGTCCGGCAAGCCTAACGCCGGGCATGCGGAATTCACGGCTGTTATGGCTATCGATTCGATAAACAGCCCGGCTGTCCACTCTGGTCCAGATGGGAAAACGATCGGGGGTTTGCGGGTGAACGGGCAGTAAAAGTTGCCCGGTCAGTCCTGGCTCAGGGTCTCCGTGAGGTGGTGCGTGGGGATCCTGTCCCGGTCGTACGTGATCTCGGTGTACCCGTGCGGCTCCGGCTTGCCGGACGGGTTGAGGTTCACGAAGACGATCTCCTCGATGGTGAGGATGCTTTGGCGGGTGATCATGTTGCGGACTTCGGCGCGCATGGTCAGGGAGGTCCGGCCGAAGCGCGTGGCGGTCAGCCCCATCTCGATCAGGTCGCCCTGCACCGCGGAGCTGACGAAGTTGATTTCCGAGATGTACTTGGTGACGGCACGGCCGTTGCCGAGCTGGAGGATGGCGTAGATGGCCGCTTCCTCGTCAATCCACTTCAGCAGGCTGCCCCCGAACAGCGTCCCGTTCGCGTTGAGGTCCTCGGGCCGGACCCACTTGCGTGTGCGGAAAGTGATGTCTGCTGTTTCCATAGGGCGAGGTTAGCGGAAGGCAGCGCAGGCGCACCGAGTGTGACGCAGCCGCACCCTGCCGGGGAATCCGGCAGGGGACCGGCGCGGCCTAGGCCATGGCGGTGTGGGCTGCGCTGCGCGCGTTGATGCTCTTCGCGTAGCAGTAGGAGTGCGCAACCCCGATGTAGGGTCCGAAGTTCGGAACTGCCTCAAAGCCTGAGTTTTCGTAGAAGTTCCGCCCGTCCGGCTGCGCCGACCCTGCTTCCGCCTTGATCCGCGTGATCCCCTGCTTGAAGGCCTCCGCCTCAAGGGCTGCCAGGATTGAACTGGCCACGCCCGAACCCCGGGTGTAGGGAAGGACGTACAGCCGCTTGATCTCCGCCGTGGTCGAGTCCAGCATCCGCAGTCCGCCGCAACCCACCGGCTGGCCCGAGCCCTTGTCGTACGCCACCAGGAACACTGCGCAGTCGGCGCCCGACGGCGGCGGCCCCGGTTCGTGGTCCGGGGTGCCGAAGCGGGCGTCCAGTTCGGCCTGCTGGGCCCGGCGCAGGTCGGCGCCCACGGGGTTGGACCAGGGGACCTGCCTGATGTTAAGGCGGGGGTTGGTCTGCATTCTGCCTCGATTCGCCGAAGGGTTATGCAAACCTAGAGTAAGAGGCAGCCGTTACGCCGGTGTTTCTTGCCGGTTAGCTCCGGGATAACGTCCCGTTCACGCCGGCCAGGGCAAGTCACTTGGCTGTCTAGTTATCAGCTGGTCTAGTATGATTCCATGCGCTCTACGGGTAACGAAGGCTCCGGGTATTGGTATGGGCCGGACGGTCAACTGGATTACAGCGCGGCGGTGCTGAAGTCGTTGCGGGACTACCGGACCGCTGAAACGGCCGTCCGGAGGTCCACCCGGGACTCCATGGGGATGGGCGAAACGGATATCCTCGCCCTGCGCTACCTGCTGCGCGTCCAGGCATCCGGCAAGGCCGTGGTTCCCAAAGACATCAGCCAGTTCCTGGGCATCACCAGCGCCTCCACCACGTCCCTTATCGACAGGCTTGTGGCCAGCGGACATGTGCGCCGGGAGGCGCATCCCACGGACAGGCGCTCAGTGGTGGTGGTTCCCACCGTCGAGTCTGACAAGGAAGTCCGCGTAACGCTCGGCGCCATGCACCGGGAGATGATGTCCGTGGCGGAAGGACTGACGGCGGAGGAGGCGCGCGTGGTGGTCAAGTTCCTCGAGCGGATGACCGACGCCCTGCAACGGGCGCAACACGAAGAAAAGTAACTAGGCTAGCTAGCTAGACCGGCTAGCAATATGTATGCTTACGATTATTCCCCGTCATCCTTACACCGGAGTCGTGAGCGTGTTGGTTACCTTTACTGAGCTGTTCCCGTTGGAACCCCTTCCGCCCAGCGCGTCCTTCCACCCATCGCCCCGCGACGGCGCGGCCGTCGGCGACCCCGCCACCCACTGCGGCTCCGCCATGGACCTTGTCACCCCCGCCGTGGGGCCGGCCGCCGTCGGCTATTCCTTCGAAGCCGAGGACGGCGGCCCCGTGTACCTGCCGCCCGTGTGGCGGTGCGGGTGCGGTTTCCAGCTGGATGCCTGGATCCAGTCCCCTTATGCCTACGGTTCGCAGGACGGGACAGTGGCGGGCCCAGCACATTCCGCGGCGCTCCCCGCATGACCGCGCCCGTGCTCCTTCGATCGGCTGCGGCACTCCACGCCGCCAAGCCCGTGGTGGCGGGACGCTACGAACTCAGGGACCTGCTGGGCCGCGGTGCGCTCGCGCAGGTTTTCCGCGCTGCGGACCTCGAAGGCGGGGCCGATGTGGCGGTGAAGGTGGCAGTGGGCGTGTCAGCCAAACACTTTGAGAGGATCCACACCGAGGCGGCCATCCTGGCATCCCTGCAGCATCCTTCAATTGTCCGGTTCATCGGCCAGGGCGTGGTGCCCGGCAGCTCTGCCCTCGCCGGGCGCCCTTTCCTTGTTGAGGAACTTGCCCTGGGACCCAGCCTCTCGGAGGCTGCCCGCACCAGCCAGTACCACCCCGACGTTGTTGCGGGGTGGGCCCGGGGACTCTTCGAAGCCTTGGCCCACCTGCACGGGCAGGGGCTGGTGCACCGCGACATCAAGCCCGCCAACCTGATGCTGAGCGGCCTGCGGCGGAGCCCTGTCCGCATCATCGATTTCGGCATCGTGGCGCCTGCCGGCTCGGCGCCGGAACCAGGCATCTCATCAGGAACTGTGCACTACATGAGCCCGGAGCAGGCATCGGGAGGGCCGGCGCGGGCCTCCTGGGACGTCTACGCCATGGGACTGGTCCTGCTGGAGCTGCTCACCGGAGCCAAGGCGTTTCCCGGCACTGCCATCGAGTCCCTTGTGGCCAGGACCCTCCGCAGTCCGCAAGTGCCGGAGTCCCTGGGTCCCGGCTGGTGTTCCTTCCTCCGGTCCCTGACGGCCATGGACAGCGGAGAACGTCCGACGGCGGGGGAGGCGGCGGGCATGGCCGCTCGACTCGTTCCCGTTCCCGCCGGCGAAGCGGCCATCCCCTGCCGCGGGATGGCGGTTTTCCCGGCCCGGCGGATCCGCCAGCTGGCCTAGGCCACGTCCCGGCCCGTGGGGTCTTCCGCGGTTGGGTCCGCGAGGGAAAGTCCGCCCACCGGGCTTCCGTCCCAGTGGATAAGCTTCCACCCGCGGTCCGGATCGCCTTCCAGCGCCACGATCCCGGTATTGGCCAGCACATGCCGCGCGGCGAATTCGTGGTCCGCATCCTCGGCCCGGCGTCCCGCCCAAGTGCGGATCGCCGCGCCGTGGCTGACAACGGCAGCGGCTTCATGCCGCTGGTCCAGTGCCCGGTCCACAACCTGGCGGATGGCAGCGTCGAAACGGTCAAAAAATGTGTGCCCGTCCGGACCTGCCGGCATCCGCCGGTCCAGGTCCCCGGCGGCCCAGGAGAAGACGGTCCCCATGTAGCGCTTGTGGGCTTCCTGGTCCGTCAGCTTCTCAAGGGAGCCGGCTTCGATTTCGTGCAGGCCGTCCAGTATCTCAACGTCCAGGCTGTGCACCCGGCCCAGCGGTGCGGCCGTGATCTGGGTCCTGATCAGCGTGGACGCGTACAGGGCACCGATGGGCTCGTTCGCCAGCGAGCGGGCCATGGCCTCGGCCTGCCGTTCGCCGAGTTCCGTAAGCCCGGGGCCCGGATGCGCCGTATCGAGTTGGCCCAGCACGTTGCCGGGAGTCTGGCCGTGGCGGATGAGCAGCAGCTTCATGGTTCCAGTTTCGCACTCCCGGCGGGCCCGGATGACCATAAACAAAGGCGCCGGACCCCTTCGGTGCCGGCGCCGTCGTCGTACTTTTACTTAAGGTGGTCCACCAACTGCTCCGCGATGCCGGTGTACTTCCCGGGCGTCAGGGCGAGCAGCCGGGCCTCGGCTTCCGGTGACAGGCCGAGGCTTTGCACGAATTCCTGCATGCGGGCGGCGTCCACCCGCTGGCCCCGCGTGAGGTCCTTGAGCCGCTCGTAGGGGTTCTCCATGCCTTCGACGCCGGCAATCGCCTCGGCGCGCATGACCATCTGGATCGCCTCGCCCAGCACTTCCCAGTTGGTGTCCAGGTCCCCGGCCAGGACGTCCTCGGCCACATCCAGGCGCTCCAGGCCCTTGGCGACGTTGGAGATGGCCAGCAGGGAGTGGCCGAACGCCACGCCGATGTTGCGCTGGGACGAGGAGTCGGTGAGGTCGCGCTGCCAGCGGGAAGTGACCAGGGTGGAGCCCAGGACGTCCAGCAACCCGCTGGAGATCTCCAGGTTGGCCTCCGCGTTCTCGAAGCGGATCGGGTTCACCTTGTGCGGCATGGTGGAGGAACCGGTGGCGCCGGCCACCGGGATCTGCGCGAAGTAGCCGATGGAGATGTAGCTCCAGATGTCCGTGCAGACGTTGTGCAGGATGCGGTTGAAGCGCGCAACGTCGGCGTACAGTTCTGCCTGCCAGTCGTGGCTTTCGATCTGCGTGGTCAGCGGGTTCCAGGCCAGCCCCAGCCCTTCGACGAAGGACTTGGACACCTGCTGCCAGTCGGCGCCGGGGACCGATGCCACGTGCGCGGCGTAGGTTCCGGTGGCGCCGTTGATCTTGCCGAGGTATTCGGTTTTGGCGATCCGGTCCAGCTGGCGGGTGAGGCGGTGCGCGATGACCGCCAGCTCCTTGCCCAGGGTGGTGGGGGTGGCAGGCTGGCCGTGGGTGCGGGACAGCATGGGAACGGCCCGGTTTTCCTCAGCCATCTTGCTGATCTGGGCCACCAGGGCACGGGCGGCGGGCAGCCACACGTCCTCCACAGCCCCCTTGATGCCCAGGGCGTAGGAAAGGTTGTTGATGTCCTCCGACGTGCAGCCGAAGTGGACCATGGCGGTCAGGTTTTCGATCCCGATGGCGGGCAGGCGCCGGCCGATGTAGTACTCCACGGCCTTGACGTCGTGGACCGTGACGGCTTCGATTTCAGCAAGTTCGGCCACGGAGGCAGCGTCGAATTCGGTGACGATCGCACGCAGCTGCTCCTGCTGTTCCGGGGTGAGCGGGCCGGCGCCGGGAAGGACGCTGTTGCTGGTCAGGTGGATGAGCCACTCAACTTCCACTGCCACGCGGTCCCGGTTGAGGGCAGCCTCCGAGAGGTAGTCAACCAAGTGTGCGACAGCCGACTGGTAGCGGCCGTCCAGCGGGCCGAGCGCAATTCTTTCCGGGGACGCGGCAAGGGCCAGGCGTCCTGAGGGCGTACGGGTGTCAGCTGTGGCGGCAGTTTCAGGCATGTGCTGATTCTTTCACGAAGTCCGGCAGCCCCTTAAGCGGCTGCCTCCGCGTTACTTGTCCACATAGCCGACGGCGGTTCTTCAGGTCAGGGGCAGTCCCTCCGTAGCGTCGGAGCAGGGAAGGGCAACGCCGGGCGGAACGGGGGACTCATCGATGCAACGGGCAAAGGTGTGGTGGGAAGGACAATGAGCAGCGAACTGGCAGGCACCGACCTGCGGGCGGGCATGCTGCGCGCTTCCCAGGTGGACCAGCTGGCGGATCGCGTGGCGGCCTGCCTGGTCGGCGCAGAGGAAGTCCTTGCAGGGTTCAGGGATATCCAGTTGCTGCAGTGGGAATCACCGGCTGGCCGGGCATACCGGGACTCTGTATCACTCCAGGCCGCTGCCCTGCGCCGTTCGCTCGAATCCCTTGTTGAGGCAAGGTCCGCCGTGGCCAGGCACAGCCAGGAGACCTTGGTGGCTGCCTGTTCCTACGGCGGCACGCCGTAATGGCCGAGGCAACCCCTTCAGGCAGCGGCGGCCCCATCCGGGTTTCCGGGCCGGCAGACGATGGAGCCCTGGCCATCCGGGGAGGTGTGGGCGGTATCAGCTTCCAGCTGGAGGAGCTCGCCGGAGGTGCCGAGAAGCTGGATGGCCTCGCAGGCAGGCTGGCCGGGATCGAGGTTCAGGTCCGCCGCATCTGGGAGGACCTCACTCCTTACCAGGACCTGCCCAGGTGGACGGGAACCATGGCCCTGACCGCGGTGGGGGAAGCCGAGCGGAGCGTCCGGGCGGTCCGGACCGAACTGCAGCGCATCAGCAGCCAGGTCCGGGCTTCCAAGCACGAGTATGAAATGGCGGAGTGGTTGGCGGGCGCTGCGCGGTCGCTTGGAATAGTCAGCTTCGAAGATATCCATCATTCCATGACCGATATAGCCGCCACCCGCTTCCCCGACGGCAAGATGACGGAAACCATCGTGGCCAGTCTTGGTCTTCAGGCCGCAGATGTGAAGCGGCGGGCTGAGATGGAACCCTGGGCTTGGGACGCTCTAGAGCAGGCCGGTGTCTTCAGCCGCCCCTTGGCCGTGCATCAGGAAGAGTCAGTGCAAGTGGACCTGGACTCCTCTCCGGCCGGCCTGCTTGAGCGCATCCGGCAATTGGATGCGCGGGGTGCAGGATTTATTGAGATTGTCGAAATCTCCAATGGCGGCAACAAAGCGTATGTGCTTTTGGTGCCCGGCACCCAGCCTGCCCTTTACGGCGCCGGTGGGGAGAACCCGTTTGATGAGGTGGGCATAACGGAGGCAATGGTGTACAACTCCGACGAAGTGAGCGTTGCGACGCTCCAGGCCCTCCAGGCAGCTGGGGCGGAGCACGGATCTGCCGTGGTGGCAGTAGGTTACAGCCAGGGCGGCATCCATGCCATGAACCTCGCAGCGGATCCCCGTTTCCTCGGCAACTACGACCTTCAGTATGTCCTGACCGCCGGTTCCCCCGTGGCTGGGATCACTCCCGTGCCGGGGGTGCAGTCGCTGCATCTTGAGCACCGTGGCGACTGGGTGCCGGGTTCGGACGGGGCGCCTAATCCGGACACGAAGGACCGTGTGACAGTTACCCTGACCAACACCCCAAGGGTCGCGGAGGGGGAGGGCGGGATCGGACCCGGCCACGCGCTCAGCACCTACCAGGACGGTGCCCGGCTGGTGTCACATAGTGGCGACCCTTCGCTTGTGGAGTCCACCGCCGCTCTCGGCGCCATACTCGGCACGGGAGGCGCCGCCACGGCCACCCGGTTTTCCCTGTCGCGGATGAAGGCCGCCCCGGCACCGGGTCCTGCCCCGGCTCCCGCTGATGACAAAAAACCAGCACGTGGTTATGCCGGGCGCTAGGTGCGCCGGGTTCGGCAAGGGAGAGTGCCGGCTACCGGCGGATGCCGGTAAGCCGCCCGGCCACCAGCGAGATCAGGGTAATGATGATGGCCGCGAGCACTGCTGTCCAGAAGAACGAATCAATGGTGAAATGCACGGGCGTGAAACTGCTGATCCAAGACGTCACATACAGCATCGCGGCGCTGATGACGATGGTAAAGAGGCCCAGCGTCAGGATGGTGATCGGGAGGGACAGGAAACTCACCAAGGGGCGGATGAACGCATTGACTAATCCGAAGATCAGGCCGATGAACAAGTACGCCAGGGCAGTTCCTGCGACGTCCGTTCCTTCTGCAACACCGGTTTTGGCTACCGCGTCTGTGGCGGCCGAGGTGGTGATGTCCAAGCCGGGAAGAACCCAGCTGGCAATCCACAAAGCGAGTGCGTTGATAAGGACCCGGCCAATGAATGAACGCATGGTCCTATGCTGTCACAGCACCAGCGTGTGAGCCGCGCCCACAAACGGAAACGCCCGGTGGCGCGGACGGCCACACCACCGGGCGAGCGTCGTGGCCCTGCCATGCAACCCGTTGTTAGCGCATCAGGCCGTTCGGCTTCTGTGCCACCGAAACGTCGGCGACTATTGGCAGGTGGTCGGACGCCATGCTGCTGATGACCTCTGCGGAACGAGGCTGGATGTCACCGCTGCCGAGGATGTAGTCGATCCGCCGGTCAGGATTCTCCACTGGCATCGTGTAGGCCTGGTCCTGGCCGAGCGCTGCGAAAACGTCCGTGAAGCGTGTCATAAGCTGCTGCATCTCGGTGGAGGCCGGAACGGCGTTCAGGTCACCCACGAGTAACGAGGGACGGGCGGATTCGGATGTGATGTCCAGGATTTCCTTGACCTGCAGTTGGCGCTGCTCGCTCCGGCGGTGGTCCAGGTGCGTGTTGTAAAAGCCGATGTGGTTTCCCTCGACATTGATGACCGTTTCCAGCAGGCCCCTTTGCTCTGTCGGCTTCTCTGCGTACTGGATGTTGGTGAGCAGGTGGTTTTGCGAACTGAGAATTGGGTATTTGCTGAGGACGGCCGTGCCGTACTGCCGCCGGTCAGTACGTCCCGGCTCCGGGCCAAGGTCCAGGTTCGCTGCGTAGGCATAGTGCATGTCGAGGCGCTCAGCGAGCCACGCGGCCTGGTCCTGGTAATTGCTGCGAGCGGACCAGTGCCTGTCCACTTCCTGGAGGCCGACGATCTGCGCGCCACTGGATTCGATCTCCTCCGCAATCCGGTCCAGGTCGAGCACGTCACGGCCGCTGGCACCGTGGTGGATGTTGTAGGACATGACCCGGAGATCGCTAAGCCCGGTCCTTTTCACCTCGTCCTCGGCGGCAGTGGCAGATAAGCCGGCGCTGAGTATGCCAGTGACGGCCAGAGCGGCCGCGGAGAGCGTTGCGGCAAGTTTTCGCATCATTGAGGTTGTCTTTCTGCTTGGTCCACGTGGGATTCCCAGCCCACCAGTGACGGATGACCCAGCGGTTAAGGGGCGGTGAACCCCGGAGGGCCCTCGGGAGGCGGGTGCTGCGAAGTAGGCTGGTCTGCATGACGTCATCTGAGACTGTGACGGGCGGTGTCCAGCCCCGTCCGGTGGTGGCCCGGTTGCCCCGGTACGCCGCCGGAAAGCCCCCCGCCGCCGTTGACGGGCTGGCCAGTTACAAGCTGTCCTCCAATGAGAATCCGCTGCCCCCGCTTCCCGCGGTCCTGGAAGCCATTGCCCACCAGACCGATTTCAACCGGTACCCGGACCCGCTCAGCAGCAGGCTGCGCGGCGAGCTGTCCACGTTCCTGGGGGTCCCCGCGGAGGACATCGTCACCGGCGCGGGCAGCCTTGGCGCCCTGAACCAGCTCCTGGCCACGTTCGCGGGACGGAACGACGACGGCACGCCGGACGAGGTGGTCTACGCCTGGCGCTCTTTTGAGGCCTACCCCATCAGCGTGGGCCTCTCCGGCGCGGAAAGCGTGCGCATCCCCGTCACCCCGGACGGCCGCCACGACCTCCCCGCGATGGCCGCGGCAGTGACAGCCCGGACCAAGATGGTCCTCCTCTGCACACCCAACAACCCCACCGGCCCAGCCCTCCGCACAGCCGAGACCGAGGAATTCATCCGGCTCGTCCCACCCCACGTGGTGGTGGTGATTGACGAGGCCTACCAGGAGTTCGTGCGGGACGACGAAGCGGTGGACGGACTCGACATGTACCGCAAGTACCCCAACGTGGTGGTACTCCGGACCTTCTCCAAGGCGCACGGGCTGGCCGGGCTGCGGGTGGGCTACAGCGTGGCCAACCCCGGGCTGACGCAGCACCTCAGGGTGGCCGCAACCCCCTTTGCCGTGTCGCAGATTGCCGAAAAGGCCGCGATTGTTTCGCTGCAGAACTACCCCCAGGTTGTAGAAAGGGTACAAAGCCTGGTTGATGAGCGCGAGCGGGTCACGGCAGGACTGCGGAGCCTGGGTTGGGCTGTTCCCGACGCCCAGGGGAACTTCGTCTGGCTCGACATGGGCGCCGATAGTGCCGAGTTCGCCGAGCTGGCCGGGTCTCGGGCCCTTTCCGTCCGCGCATTCCCCGGCGAAGGGGTCAGGGTGAGCATCGGCGAGGTCGAGGCGAACACCCGGTTCCTCCAGCTGTGTGCGAACTATACAAAGGCGCCACGGGGTTCCTAGCGCTTAACAAGTAGCTCTGCGGCTACCTACTGAAGATAAAGTTAGGATCAGTACAGCAATATATATGCCGCGCCGGGAATCTATTCCTCTTGAGGCATATATCCCAGCGACATTGCACTGCATCCGCATGCGGCAAGCGAGGAGACGGTATGGGCACACATCTGCCTTCCACCGAGTTCGACGAAACAGCGGTAGACGACCAGCGCGAGGCTGATGCCGAGGCAGTCATGGGCGAGCCTCCGGCGCAGATGGTCCAACTCCTGGGCCCGGACGGAAAGCTGGGTTTCGATCCCGTCTTCACCGAGTATGCGAAGAAGATCACTCCGGAGGCCCTCCGCGGCCTGTACGCGGACATGGCGGCCATCCGCCGGTTCGACGTCGAGGCAACGGCCCTGCAGCGCCAGGGGCAGTTGGCACTCTGGGTCCCGCTGACCGGACAGGAAGCGGCGCAGATCGGTTCCGGCCGTGCCAGCCAGCCGCAGGACTACATCTTCCCCACCTACCGCGAGCACGGCGTGGCCCTGACCCGCGACGTGGACCTGGCCGAACTCCTCAGGCAGTTCCGCGGAGTCTCCAACGGCGGCTGGAACCCGAAGGACACCAACTTCCACCTCTACACACTGGTCCTTGCCGCCCAGACGCTTCACGCCGTCGGCTATGCCATGGGCATCCAGCGCGACCAGAAGCTGGCAGCAGCAACGGGCGCGGCCGGTGCGGGGGAGGACGCCGCCGTCATCGCCTACTTCGGCGACGGCGCCAGCTCCGAGGGCGACGTCCACGAATCCATGGTTTTCGCGTCCTCCTACAACGCCCCGGTGGTGTTCTTCTGCCAGAACAACCACTGGGCAATTTCGGTGCCCACCAACGTCCAGACCCGCGTGCCGCTGTCCAACCGCGCCAAGGGATACGGCTTCCCGGGAATCCGCGTGGACGGCAATGACGTGATCGCCGTCCACGCCGTCACGGAATGGGCCCTGGAGCACGCCCGCCAAGGCAAGGGCCCGGTCCTGATCGAGGCCTTCACCTACCGCGTGGGCGCCCACACCACTGCCGACGACCCCACCAAGTACCGCCAGTCCTCAGAAGAGGACGCCTGGCGGGCCAAGGACCCGCTGGCCCGCGTGGAGAAATACCTCCGCTCGGAGGGCCTGGCGGACGACGCCTTCTTCGCGAAGGTGAAGGCCGACGGCGATGAACTCGCCGCCTACGTCCGGCGCACCACCCACGACCTCGAAACCCCGGACATCCGCTCCGCGTTCGCCAACACCTACGCCGAAGCCCACCCCCTGGTGGCGGAGGAACTTGCATGGTTTGAGCAATACAGCGCAGGGTTCGCAGACGGGGAACCTGGCGAAGAGGCCCGGGCAGCAGCAAAGGCAGGCCACTGATGACCACCATGACCATCGCCAAGGCCATCAACGAAGGCCTCCGCGCGACCCTCACCCAAAATCCCAAATCACTGCTGATGGGTGAAGACATCGGGCCCCTGGGCGGCGTCTACAGGGTGACGGACGGACTGATCGGCGAGTTCGGCCCGGACAGGGTGGTTGATACCCCGCTGGCGGAATCCGGGATCATCGGAACCGCCATCGGCCTTGCGCTGCGCGGCTACCGGCCGGTCTGCGAAATCCAGTTCGACGGATTCGTGTTCCCCGGCTTCAACCAGATCACCACGCAGTTGGCCAAGATGCACGCCCGCAGCAACGGCAACCTCACCGTCCCGGTGGTCATCCGCATCCCGTACGGCGGCGGCATCGGCTCGGTTGAGCACCACTCGGAGTCCCCGGAAGCATTGTTCGCGCACACTGCCGGCCTGCGCATCATCACGCCGTCCAATGCGCATGACGCGTACTGGATGGTCCAGCAGGCCGTGGCGTGCCAGGATCCGGTCATTATTTTCGAGCCCAAGCGCCGTTACTGGCTTAAGGGCGAGGTGGACGTCGCGGCGCCGGGCCAGGCAGGGGACCCCTTCAAGGCCCACGTCCTCCGAAGCGGCACGGACGCCACCGTGGTGGCTTACGGCCCCCTCGTCCCGGTTGCGCTGGCCGCTGCCAACGCGGCGGAGGAGGACGGGCACAGCGTGGAGGTGATCGACCTCCGGTCCATCTCACCGCTGGACTTCGATACCGTCACGGCCTCCGTGCAGAAGACGGGCCGCCTGATCGTGGCCCATGAGGCCCCCACCTTCGGCGGCATCGGCGGCGAAATTGCGGCAAGGATCAGTGAGCGCGCCTTCCATTCACTTGAGGCCCCGGTGATCCGCGTGGGCGGATTCCACATGCCGTACCCGGTTGCCAAGGTGGAGGAAGACTACCTTCCGGACATCGACCGCATCCTGGAGGCGCTGGACCGCGCCCTCTCCTACTGAGGCTCTCCAACCGAGGACACCATGACTCTCAACAAGTTCAACCTGCCCGACGTCGGCGAGGGCCTCACCGAGGCCGAAATCGTCTCCTGGAAGGTCAAGCCGGGCGACGCCGTCGCCATTAACGACGTCCTGTGCGAGATCGAGACGGCCAAGTCCCTGGTGGAACTGCCCTCCCCTTTTGCGGGGACCGTCACGGAACTGCTGGTGCCGGAAGGGGTGACCATCGACGTCGGCACGGCCATCATCAGCGTCAGCGACGACGTCTCCGGGGACCCCACGCCCGCCGACGTCCCTGCGCCTGAGACTCCCGTCCAGCCGCTCTACGGAAAGCTTCCGGCGTCCGACGGCGGCACAACAGGAAGTGCCACGGGCGCGGACAGTGCGTTGGCCGGGGGCCCCCTGGTTGGCTCGGGACCGAAGGCGGACGCCGTCAAGCGGCGCCCAAGGGTTTCGGCGAGCTCCACCACCAGCGGCCCGGCGGGCTCGCTGTCCGTCAATGCCCCGGAGGTGGAGCCGGTCCAGCCCCGTACGCCGGCAGAGGTGTCCGCAGGGCCGGGGACGCCGGCAGGCAGTGCGACGCAGATGCCCGGCCAAACTGCCGGCGGTGCCGTGGACAACCGCCCTACGCTGGGCGGCACCATCACCGGCCTGGTGAACAAGGTTTTGGCGAAGCCGCCGGTGCGCAAGATCGCCCGGGACCTGGGCATCGACCTGGCCGACGTGGTGGCAACAGGATCCCGCGGCGAGGTCACGCGGGAGGACCTGGTCAGCTACCAGGCCCAGCGGGACGCGGAACTGGACAAGGCGGACGGTTTCTGGGGCAAGGCCGGCAAGCCGCAGGACCAGCGGATCGAACGGATCCCCGTCAAGGGCGTCCGCAAGGCCACGGCGAAGGCCATGGTGGACTCCGCGTTCGCAGCACCCCACGTCAGCATCTTCGTGGACGTTGATGCCAGCCGCACCATGGAATTCGTCAAGCGGCTCAAGGCCTCACGGGACTTTGAGGGCATCAAAGTCTCGCCGCTGCTCATCCTGGCCAAGGCTGTGATCTGGGCAGCCGCGCGGAATCCCAGCGTCAACGCCACGTGGGTGGACAACGTGGACGGGACAGATGCCGCGGAAATCCAGGTCAAGCACTATATGAACCTTGGTATTGCGGCAGCAACACCGCGCGGGCTGATGGTGCCGAACATCAAAAACGCGCAGGACCTGTCCCTGAAGGAACTGGCCCTGGCGCTCAACAATTTGGCCCTGACCGCAAGGGCAGGGAAGACCCAGCCCGCTGAAATGCAGGGCGGCACGCTCACCATCACCAACATCGGTGCCCTCGGGATCGATACCGGCACACCCATCATCAACCCGGGCGAGGTAGCCATCGTGGCCTTCGGAACCATCAAGCAGAAGCCCTGGGTCCTGGACGGGGAAGTGATCCCGCGCTGGATCACCACCCTAGGCGGGTCCTTCGACCACCGCGTGGTGGACGGCGACCTGTCCGCCCGCTTCATGGCCGACGTCGCCGCCATCCTGGAGGAGCCGGCGCTCCTCCTGGACTAGGGCAACCACATGGCCGTCAACAGCAGCACCATCCGGCTGAAAAACCGGGCCGCGAGATGGCTGACGGAGGCATTCCAGCCGCCCGTGGTGGTGAGCCTCCAGCTGCTGATCAGCCCCATGACGCAGCCGGGATTCCCAGGAACCCTCGGCTACGGCGCGCTGGCCGCCCTGTTTGTCTGCGTGCTCCCGCTGTTCCTGCTTCTCCTGCTGGTGCGGATGGGGAAGGTGACGGACCACCACGTCAGTGACCGCCGGCAGCGTGCGCCTGTGCTGCTGATGGCGCTGGTGTCTATCCTGGCCGGGCTCCTGGTACTGGAAGCGGCCGGGGCGCCGCAGAGCGTGGTGGCAATGGTCCTTGCCGTGGTGGCGGGGGTGGTGGTGCTGGCCGCCGTGAGCCCCTTCTGGAAGATCAGCGGGCATGCGGCGGCGGTGTCCTCTTCAGCCGTGATCGCGGTGCTTATGCTCGGCCCGGCGTGGCTTCCGCTGCTGCTCCTGGTGCCTGCCGTGTGCTGGTCCCGCGTGGTGTTGCGGGCGCATTCGCGGGCGCAGGTAATAGCCGGATCCCTGTTCGGCGGTGTGGTAATGGCCGGGATCTGGTGGGCGCTGGACGGCTGGATGGTGCCCTAGGCCGACGTCCCGCAGGAGGTGGGTTTCGCCCCTAGTAGGACGTGTACGCAGCCAGCATCTCCAGGGCGGCGGGGTCCGCGGTGGTCCCCAGAACCACTGCCGCGCCCGTCAGGAGTACTGCCATGGCCGCCGCCATTCCGGCCCAGGCGGTGAGGAGCTTCCAGTCCTCGCGCAGCACGCTGCCCACGGTCTCGGGAAGCCTCAGGCCGGGGGCGATGAGGTTCGGCGCGCTGTCCACGCTGCCGTCGTCCAGCAGGGCAACCACCCGGTCATTGGTCCGGTCAACCCGCATGGAGCAGATGTGGTTGCCGTGGCGGGCCAGGAGAATGTCGTGGCCTGCCAGATGGCGGCGCTGGAGGGTGATCATTGGAGCCCTTTGCTGGTGGCGGGTGGGGGTGTCCGCACCATTGGGGGCTTCTCCAATTTTATCTTTGCGCCTCGGGCGGGAACCCCGGAAAGTCCGTGAGAACAGACACTCCCCTTGGCGATATGCGCCACCAGGGGGAGTGTCGGCGGTAACTGCTAGTCGGCGTCGTAGGTGTTGGCGATGTACACGTCGCAGGGGGCGTTGTGGGCAACGCTGTTGGCTACGCTGCCAAGCACGCGGCCAATCCCGTGCATCCTGCGGTTTCCCACCACGATGATCCGCGCTTCAGTGCGCAGCGCTTCCTTGATGAGGGCGTCGGCCGGCCTGCCGCGGGCGGCGGAGTACGTGATCTTGATGTCCCGGCCCAGGGACTCCGCCACGGTCCGTGCCACATGCTCGGCGGCGTCAGCGTCGGACACGATCCACCGGTCGCTGCCGCTGCCGAAGACCTCCGTGCGGTCGCTGTCGAAAGCGGACACTACATGGAGGGAAGCACCGAGGGCTGCCGCGAGGTCCCGGGCCTGCCCTGCGGCCTTCTTTGCAGTTGCGCTGCCGTCCACACCGACGACGATGATTCCGCTCATGTTGCTCCTTTGCTTGGTTTCGTTGGCGCTGGTCAGGCCAAGGCTACAGCGCGGCGATGGCTTCCTGAAGCACCGGCGCCAGGCGGCGCACCCCTTCGGCGATGGCTTCCGGGGGCACGGCGCTGAAGGCCAGCCGCAGCTTGTTGGATGGCTCGTCCGACGGCGTGAAGGCGGCCCCCGGGATGAACACCACTCCGGCGTCGATCGCCTTGTGCAACAGGGGATAGGTGTCCACGCCTTCCGGCAGCGTCACCCACACGAAGAACCCGCCCTCGGGGCTGGTCCACGTGGTTCCGGCCGGCATGTCTTCCGCCAGGGCAGCGAGCATGGCGCTGCAGCGTTCGGCGTAGAGCCTCCGGTAGGTCTCGATCTGGCCCCGCCAGTCGTAGTCGCGGAGGTACGCCGAAATGAGCATCTGGTTGAAGGCCGGCGGACACAGTGTCACGGATTCGGCCGCCAGGTAGTACCGGCGCTGCAGGTGCTCCGGAACCAGGGCCCAGCCGATACGCAGTCCCGGAGCGAAAATCTTGGAGAAGGAACCCATGTAGATCACGTCGTCCGGGTTCTCGGCGCGGAGCGGCTGCAGCGGCTCACCACTGAAGCGAAGCAGGCCGTAGGGGTTGTCCTCGACCACCAGGATATTCGCGTTGCGGCATATATCCACCACCTGCTGGCGCCGGTCCCTCGCCAGGGTGATTCCGGAGGGGTTGTTGAAGTTGGGGATGGTGTACAGGAACTTGATGTTCTTTCCGGCCATCTGGAGCGCCGCGATCCGTGCCTCCAGCAGGTCCGGCACCAGGCCGGACTCGTCCATTTCGACGGTTTCCACCTGCACCTGGTACGCCTCAAAGGTGTTCAATGCACCCACGTAGGTGGGATCCTCCACGAGGACCACGTCGCCGGGATTGCAGAAGAGCTTCGTGGCGATATCCTGCGCGGACTGCGAGCCGGCGGTGATTACCACGTTCTGCGGACTGGCATCGAGGATGCCCTCGACGGCCATCAGTTCGCAGATCTGGGCGCGGAGTTCCTCGGATCCTTGCCCGCTGCTGTACTGCAGGGCCGTCAGTCCGTCTTCCGCGATGATCCGGGCGGCCGTCGCGGCGAGCCGCTCCAGCGGGAGGGACTGCAGGTAGGGGCTGCCGCCAGCGAGCGAGACGAGGCCTGGGCGCATGGAGATGTCAAAGACATCCCGCACCGCTGACTGGCGGATATTCGCGGCGCGCTCTGAGAACAGCTCGTCGTGGCGGTGGGCGGAGGTTGCTGCCCGCTCAATGGCATCAATGGCTTCGGCCGGCAGCGTCCCTGCTGCGGCGTCAAGTGTTTCGTGGCTCACATCATCAGGATACCGCGGAGTGTTGCCTAAAAAGCAACACCTGTATATCTATGAGCCACCTTGGGTAGTTGCCGCAGGAAGTAAGTCAGCCCTGGCCGAGCTTCAAGGCTTCCGCGAGGCTGCGACCATTCACGTAGATTTCCGCCCTGATGGCGCCCGTGGCAGCCACAGCCGTTTGCGTGAGCTGGGCTTCCATGCGGGGCACGTCGCAGGTTCCGCCGGGCCTCAGGACCCCGGCGAGGTAAACAGTGACGGTAGTGCCGTCGAAGCTGCCGGAAAGGAACCTGAGCCGCGACTGGTCCAGGGCGTTGTAGGCCTCCGGTTCGTGCGTCCGCATTGCTCCGTCCGAAGAATCCAACAGCGCGCCGATCGCAGAAGGAAGCGGCTCGTCGGCGGAGCTCGCCTGGGCTATGCCCACCAGGCTGTCATTGCAGCCAAAACGCACTCCGTTCCTGCCGCCGTCGTCCACGAGGACGTAGTACGCCGTCACCGTGCCTCCCGGCGCTTCGCCGGTGGCGGGGCCTTCCGGGAGGGATCCTTTCGCTGCCCTCTTCCCGGGCGTGCTGGCGGTTGCGGGCGCAGGTGTGGCCGGCGCATCTGTCCCCGCACCGTTGCTGGAAGGGGGTTCGTCCACGGGTGGGGCGGGAGTGGTCTCCTGCCCCGCGGCATCCTGGGGCTGCGGTGCCGGGGTGAGGGACTGCGGGCCTGCTGCCGGCGCGCTCCCGTTGAGGGGCAGCGGGGCGGATGAAGGCTGTGTGGACTCCTGGGAACCCTGGACCACGCAGGCGCCGAGCCACAACGGAAGCATCAGGCTGGCGGCTACTGCCCGCAGCCTTGCCCTGCGTCTTCCTGCGCTCCACCCTGCTGGCATGCCTGCACCGCAATCCATCGTCCGGTCCGGTGGATTAACGTTACGGCCGGGGTTTTGGGGCGGGAATGCCGGGAAGGTACCGGTTGGGACAAGAGTTGGTCACGGAACTGCGGCCCTCAAGGCCGCTGTCAAGGCCGCAGTCAGGGAGTTGGCTGGCCCGGCCACTCCCTGCCCGCCCAGGGATCGTAGTCCGCGATGAGTTCCTCCTGGCCCGGACGCTCCGCCTCGGGGATGTGCTGCAGGTTTATCCGCACCCGGTACCAGAGCGAGCTCGATCCGCGCATCCCGTCCACCATGACATCTGCCGGATGGAGGGCCGGAACGAGGCCGGCATGCCGGGATTTCCATTCCTCAAGGGCAGTCAGCGCTTCGGGTTTGGTCCTGGTCCGTGCCACCTCGATGAGCGGCATCACGGACTGACGGCGGCCCGAGCCGTCCCCGGCCCGCGGCGCTTTCTCGGCTGGGCCCAGCTCGGAAGCAAGTGCAAGGAGCGCATCGAGGCTGCCCGCGGCACCGTCGATCCCGGCGTGCGGGTCACCGCTTTCGGCAAAGCGTCCCGGCACCGTTCGGACGGTGAACTGCTCCGGGCGGGCCGTGCGGACCTCGTCCCAGGTCAGCGGCGTGGAGACCCGGGCGTCGGGCAGGGGCCGGACGGAGTAGGCCGATGCCACGGTGCGGTCCTTGGCGTTCTGGTTGAAATCCACAAACACGCTCTCCCCGCGCTCCTCCTTCCACCACCGCGCGGTGGCCAGGCCGGGGGCGCGGTTTTCCACCTCGCGGGCGAGGGTCTCGGCGGCGAGCCGCACGTCACGGTAGGACCACTGCGGCGCGAGGCGCACCAGGATGTGGAGGCCGCGCGAACCGCTGGTCTTTGGCCAGCCCACCAGGCCGGCGTCGCCGAGAACCTCCCGCGCCACATAGGCGACGTCGACGATCTGCGACCAGTCCACGCCCGGCATCGGATCGAGGTCCACGCGGAGCTCGTCAGGGTGCTCCAGGTCCTCCGCGCGCACGGGATGCGGATTGAGGTCCAGGCATCCGAGGTTCACCACCCAGGCCAGGCCCGCGGCGTCGCGGATGACCGCCTCTTCGGCAGACGTCCCGGACGCATAGTGCAGTGTTGCGGTCTCGATGAAGTCCGGGTGGTTCTCCGGCACGCGCTTCTGGAAAAACGGCTCGGCGCCGATGCCCTTGGGGAAGCGCTTGAGGACCATCGGCCGCCCGCCCGCACCCCGCAGTGCGCCCTCCGCGACGGAAAGGTAGTACTGCACCAGGTCCAGCTTCGTCAGCCCCGGTTCCGGGAATACCATCTTGTCGGGGCTGGAGATGCGGACCTCGGTGCCGGCGATGGTGAGGGTCTCGGCCGGGGTCTTCGACGGGCTCATTCCGTCACGCTAGCAACGAACGTACGCTGCAGCCAGAGCCGGCGCGGCCGGCGGGTGGAAGGTGCCGGTGCAAACAGAAGTGCCCGGCGCAGATCCCTGCACCGGGCACCGCGGAGGGCAGCTGGTTAGGCTGCGGGCTGGGAGGCTGCGAGGGCGTCGAAAACGCCCTTGATCTGCTCCACTACCTCTGCGTCGTCCTTGGGGTGGAGTTCGGCGAAGCGCACCATGGAGCCGGGCACGGCGAGCTTGACGTCCTCAAGGATCTGGGCGCCGGCGATGCCTGCAGCCTTACGGGCCTCGTCCTGCGCCCAGACCCCGCCGTACTGGCCAAAGGCAGTGCCGACGACGGCGGTGGGCTTGCCGGCCAGGGCGCCGGCGCCGAAGGGGCGGGACAGCCAGTCGATGGCATTCTTCAGTGCGGCGGGCACCGTGCCGTTGTGCTCCGGAGTCACGAGCAGCAGCGTGTCGGCCTCATTGGCGGCGGCGCGCAGCGCGGCCGCTGCCTCGGGTACCTGGCCCTCGACGTCGATGTCCTCGTTGTAGAAAGGGATGTTGCCCAGGCTCTCGTGGATCACCACGTCCACCTGCTCCGGTGCGTTCAGCTGGATGGCTTCGGCCAGTTTCTGGTTGGTGGAGTCGGCGCGGAGGCTGCCGACGAGGGTAAGGACGGTGCTCTTGGTCATGGGAACTCCTGGGTCAGGGCTGCGGGAGGGCCGCGGCCGGGTTGAAAGCTGGGGCATTTGCTGCCTTCACCAGACTAAACGGACTGCGGTCCGCTTATTATTCCCGGGCCGTAGAATAACTGTTGTGAGCTTCATCCCATTGCGGCCCGGACTGACCCCGGAGCCCTCCCCTGAACGCCGCGATGCTGCCCGGAACAGGGAGCGCCTGCTGAAGGCCGCGCAGGAGCTCATTGAGGAATGCGGCCCCCAGGGGCTGACCATGGACAGACTCGCAGAACACGCCGGTGTGGGCAAAGGCACCGTTTTCCGCCGGTTCGGCAGCCGGGCCGGGCTGATGCTGACCCTCCTAAGCGAATCCGAGGCCGCCTTCCAAGCGCGCTTCATGTTCGGGCCGCCGCCGCTGGGGCCGGGCGCAACCGGACTGGAGCGGCTCATCGCCTTCGGTGCCGAAAGAATCGCATACGTGATGGAATTCGGCGAGCTGGTGCTCGCCGCGGAAAACGCACTGAGGGGGCGCTTCGAAGCGCCCCCGGCGGCACTCTGGCACCGCCACATCGAGGTGCTGCTCCGGGAAGAGGGATTCGAGCCGGAGCCCTGGCTGATGGCCGGCTCCTTGAGCGCCACCCTTGATCCGGAGCGGCTGCTGACCCTGGTCAAGGTCCACGGCGTCACGCCCGAACGCCTGGCAGCCTCGTGGCGGGAGCTTGTCACACGGGTGGTCCGCGGCGCGTAGATTACGGCATTTCCGAACCGTCCGTCCAGTCACACGGACTTCACAAACTTATTCATAACGATCTGATACGGGCGGGTAACTTTCCGCGCGTGCGCCCGTATTTTCGCTTCGGGCTTGTGATAGTTTCCTCTGGAATGTGACCCGCGACATAGTCCACCAGGACCTGGCCTGCCAAGGCTGCGGGAGGCCAGCTACCCGCTGGTGGAGGACCCGATGAAGCGGCACAACCCCCGCTTAACCGGGGATGACGGAAGGATCCAGCACGTGATTGTTGATAGGCCCAACACCCCGGCGCGCCAGTGGATACCGCTGTGCTCCTTCCCCCGGCCCGTGGCGGCGAAACGGAAATAGCGCCTCATGCTCAGGTACCTCGCCAAGCGCGGCATCACGTACATCTTCATGATCTTCCTGACCACCTCGGCGGGATATTTCCTGGCGGTCAGCTCCCTGAAGCCCGCGCTGCTGGAGCAGGAACGGATTCCCCGTCCCACCCCGGAGCAGGTGGCAAACTCCATGCGGCTGAAGGGCCTCGATCCGGATCTCAGCCCGTGGGAACGGTACGTCGAATGGCTCACCGCGATCGTGACGCGCTGGGACTGGGGCCGCAGCCCCAACGGAGCCTTCATCAACGCCGAGTTCGGGGACCGCGTCTGGATCTCCACCCGGCTCTTCCTGGCCTCCATCATCCTGACCCTGGTGATCGGGGTGGCCCTGGGCGTCTACTCGGCCGCGCGCCAGTACAAGTTCCAGGACCGGGCCATCACCTCGTACAGCTACCTTGCCTACATCGTGCCCGCGCCGATTGCGTACTTCCTGGTGCAGCTGGGCGCCATTAACATCAACGAAACCGTGGGCGAGCGGATTTTCTTCGTGACCGGCATCTCCACTCCCGGGATGGAGCCTGGCTGGGCCCAGTTCATCGACATGCTGGCGCACTACGCGGTTCCCACCGTGGCCATCACGCTGGTGGGCTGGGGGTCGTACCAGATCGCCCAGCGCCAGTACCTCCTGGACAATGTCAACGCGGACTTCGTCCGGACGGCCCGCGCCAAGGGCCTGACCCGCAACCAGGCGATCTCCCGGCATGCGCTGCGGGTCTCCTTCATCCCGGTGGCCCAAAGCATCGCCTTCACCATCCCGGCCATCTTTGCCGGCGGCTTCTTCGCGGAGAAGATCTTCGCATGGCCCGGCGTGGGTTCGTGGAGCATCGACGCCATCTCGCTCCAGGACGTGAATGCCGCCACCGCCACCCTGGCGTACGGCTCGGTCATTTTCGCCCTGGGAGCCATCCTGGCGGATTTCGCCACCACCCTTGTTGACCCGAGAGTGCGGGTGCAGTAACCGTGACCAACCTCAACGCCGTGGATCCGGCCGCCGTCGCCCAGGACGCGCACCTGGAGAACGCCGACGTCGTCATTGGCAAGAACACCATCATCTTCCGCCGCTTCATGCGGAACAAGACGGCCGTGGCAGGCCTTGCCATCTTCCTTGCCCTGACACTCTTTTCCTTTGTGGGCGGATACTTCACCCAGTGGGACAAGGAAACCATCGACCCCTTCAATATCGGCATGCCGCCGGCCGCCGAGCATTACCTGGGCACCTCCCAGGCGGGCATCGACCTCTACGCAATGACGGTGGAAGGCACGCGGATCTCCATCCTGATTGGCCTGATTGTCGGGCTCGTCTCGGTCCTCGTCGCCGCTGTCTACGGGTGCACCATGGCCTATTTTGGCGGCAAGGTGGACAAGGTGATGCTCTTCATCCTCGAAGCGCTCATTATGATGCCGGCCCTCCTGGTAGTGGCGGTGGCCACCAGCGGCGGAGGCGAAGGGCTCAGGCGGAACCTGCCTTCGTGGCTGCTGCTGATCATCGTCCTGCTCGTCTTCAGCTGGATGGGCACGGCAAGGCTGATCCGGTCGCTGTCCATGTCCCTGATGCAGCGGGACTTCGTCAAGGCTGCCCAGTACATGGGCGTCCCGGCGGGCAGGATCGTATGGCGGCACCTGGTGCCCAACATCGGCTCACTCCTGGTCCTGGACATCACCCGGGGCGTCACCGGCGCCATCCTCGCGGAAGTTGCCTTCTCCTTCATCGGCATCGGCATCAAGGTTCCGGACGTGAGCCTCGGCGTGCTGATCGGCGGAGCCACGTCCCAGGTGCAGACTTTCCCCTGGATGTTCTGGGTGCCGCTGACCGTTATGTTCCTCCTGACCGGATCCCTGGCCATGATGAACGACGGACTGCGGGACGCCTTCGACCCCAGCTCCAGTTCGTCCGGCAGCGCCAGGAAGCGCACCGCCCTGAAAACCCGTGTGAAGGGGAACGCCTCATGAGCAGCGAAACTGCCGCCGGGCCGGTTGGACAGCCCCAGTCAGCGGCGGAGCGGCTGCACGTCGCAGGCTTCCACGCCCCCACGGACGCCGTCCTGTCCGTCCGGGACCTGAACGTCCGCTTCAACACCGAGAACGGCGTGGTGCACGCCGTCCGGGGAGTGGACTTCGACCTGATGCCCGGAAGGACGCTGGGCATCGTGGGCGAGTCCGGTTCCGGCAAATCGGTCACGTCCCTTGCCATCATGGGCCTGCTCCCCGAGACGGCAGGGGTTACCGGCTCCGTCCGGCTGAACGGCAAGGAGCTGCTGGGCCTCAGCGACAAAGCGATGTGCGGGTACCGCGGCAATGAGCTGGCCATGGTCTTCCAGGATCCGCTGTCCTCGCTGACGCCCGTCTACACCGTCGGCAACCAGATCATCGAAGCGCTGACCATCCACAACCCCACCATGAGCAAGCAGGCGAAAGAAGCCCGCGCCGTCGAACTCCTTGCCATGGTGGGCATCCCCAGCCCCAAGGAACGCCTCAGGGCCTTCCCGCACGAGTTCTCCGGCGGCATGCGCCAGCGCGTGATGATCGCCATCGCCATCGCCAACAACCCGCGGGTCCTTATCGCGGATGAGCCGACGACGGCCCTGGACGTCACCATCCAGGCCCAGGTGCTGGAGGTGCTGCATACCGCGCAGGAGGAGACCGGTGCCGCCGTCGTGATGATCACGCACGATCTCGGCGTGGTGGCCGGCATGGCCGACGACATCATGGTGATGTATGCCGGCAAGCCGGTGGAGACGGGCGCGGTGGATGACCTCTACTACAACCCGCGGATGCCTTACACCATGGGCCTGCTCGGCGCCGTGCCGCGCGTTGACGTCGCGGAAAAGGCGTCGCTGGTCCCCATTGAGGGCATGCCGCCCAACCTGGTCCACGCGCCCACCGGCTGCTCGTTCGCCCCCCGCTGCCCCCTTGCGTCGGACGCGTGCCTCGACGGCGAACCGGCGCTCGTCCCGGTACCGGGCAGCGTGTACCACAGCGCGGCCTGCATCAAGTCGGAGTCCCTGGGCGGCGACGTCGATGCCCGCGACGTCTTCGCCGCCCCACCCGTGCCCGTCTCACGGTTCGACGCCATACCGCGGGAGGAGCGCTCAACAGTCCTGCAGCTCAAGGACGTGCGCAAGCACTTCCCGCTCACCCGGGGCGCGCTGCTCAAGAAACGGATCGGCACCGTCAAGGCAGTGGACGGACTGAGCTTCGATATCCGCGAGGGGGAGTGCTTCTCCATTGTGGGCGAGTCCGGCTCCGGCAAGACCACCACGCTGCTGGAAATCATGGAATTCCACAAGGACCAGGACGGCGAGGTGGTGATTGGCGGGATCAGCAACAAGCAGGCCGCCGACGCCCGGACCAAGAGCGCCATGCGCCGTGAACTCCAGATGGTGTTCCAGGACCCCACCGGGGCACTGGATCCACGCTTCACGGTCTACGAAGTGCTGGCCGAACCGCTCCAGAACGCGGGCATGGACCGGCAGGCCATTAAGAAACGCATCATGGAACTCATGAAGCTGGTGGGCCTGCAGCCGGACCACGTCAACCGCTTCCCCAACCAGTTCTCCGGCGGCCAGCGCCAGCGGATCGGCATAGCCCGGGCCCTGGCCGTGAACCCGAAACTCGTGGTCCTTGACGAGCCAGTCTCCGCCCTGGATGTCTCCGTCCAGGCCGGCGTCATCAACCTCCTCGACAAGCTCCGCGCTGAGCTGGGCCTCAGCTACCTTCTGGTGGCCCATGACCTCTCGGTGGTCCGGCACATCTCCAACCGGGTAGCCGTCATGTACCTGGGCAAGATCGTGGAAATCGGCGAGGTGGACCGCGTGTTCGACAACCCCCGCCACCCCTACACCCGCGCCCTGCTCTCGGCCATCCCCGTCCCGGACCCGCAGCTGGAACGCACCCGGGAACGCATCATCCTCCGGGGCGACCTGCCCTCGCCGCTGGATGCACCCAAAGGCTGCAACTTCGCCACCCGCTGCCCGGTCTTCGCAGCGCTGCCCCCGGCGAAGCAGGAAAAATGCCTGACCCTTGAACCTCCCCTGGAACCCGTGCGGCCGTCGCAAGCGGCCCAGGCGCTGGCGGCGCACCCGCTGCCCGCCCTGGACCAGCGCTTCGCCTGCTTCTTCCCCGACGGGGAACTGGACGAGGACATGCTGGTGGTCCATGAAGCTGCGGACCACCACGCACCCTAGGTTTAACCGACCCATCACCAGCACCACCACTCGCAACAACGAAGGGAACACCATGAGGAATCTGAACAGGATCGGCGGGGCGGCGGCCATTGCCGCGGCTCTGGCGCTGACGGCCTGCGGCGGCGGTGGCGGGTCCACCGGGCCGGAAACGGCCAAGGGCCAGGAGGCAGGCAGCGACCTGTCCAAGCTCATCAGCATCAATGAGAAGCCTGCAGCCGATCTTGAACAGGGCGGCAAGGTCACCCTTCCGCTGGGCAACATCGGCCCGGACTTCAACGGGTTCTCCAACAACGGCAACAGCGCGGACAACTCCGCGCTGCAGATCCCGATGAACCCGGTGGCCGTGAACAGCGGCGGTATCGGCGGCTGCTGGAAGCTCGACTTCGAGGGCAAGGCGTCCCCCAACAAGGACTTCTGCGAGTCCGTGGAAAACGACGTCAAGGATGGCAAGCAGACCATCACCATCAAGGTCAATGAGAAGGCCACCTACAACGACGGCACCCCCATCGACGTCAAGGCCTTCCAAAACACCTGGAACATCCTGAAGAGCCCCGATGCCGGGTACGACATCGTCAGCTCGGGAGCGTACGAGTTCGTGGAATCCGTCGAGGCCGGCAGCAGCGACAAGGAAGTAATCGTCAAGACCAGCCAGCCGGTGTATCCGCTGGAGGACCTGTTCTTTGGCCTGATCCACCCCGCCGTGAACAGCCCCCAGGTCTTCAACGAGGGCTTCAACGGCGAGCTGCACCCGGAGTGGATGGCCGGTCCGTTCAAGCTGGACCAGTACGACACCGCAGCCAAGACCGTCACCCTGGTTCCCAACGAGAAGTGGTGGGGCAACAAGCCGGTCCTGGAAAACGTGGTGTTCCGCCAGCTTGAGACCAGCGCCCAGATCGCCGCCTTCAAGAACGGCGAGATCGACGCCATGTCCGCCAACACCATCTCGCTCTACAAGCAGCTTGAAGGCACCAAGGACTCCGAGGTCCGCCGCGGCCAGCGCCTGTTTGCCGGCGGCATGAACCTCAACGCCCAGCGCATCACCGATGTGGCTGTCCGCGAGGCGATCTTCGCCGCCGTTGACCGCGAGGCCCTCCGGAAGGTCCGCTTCAACGGCCTGAACTGGGAAGAGCCCAGCTCCGGTTCCATGATGCTGCTGCCCTTCTCCGAGTACTACCAGGACAACTACCCCGTCAAGGAAACCGGTCCGGACGCCGCCAAGAAGGTCCTGACGGACGCCGGCTACACCGCCAACGCAAACGGCATCATGGAGAAGGACGGCAAGCCGGCCGCCTTCAAGATCAGCAACTTCGGTGACGACCCCACCACGCTCGCCTTCACGCAGACCCTGCAGAAGCAGCTCCAGGCCGGCGGCATGGATGTTGGAATCGACCAGCGCGCCTCTGCCGATTTCGGCAAGGTCCTGGGGTCACGTGAGTTCGACATGAGCGTCTCCGGCTACACCGTGGGCGCGGACGCCACGTCCGCCGTCAAGCAGTACTACGACTCCAAGACCAACGAGAACCAGTTGGGCGACGCCGAGCTGGACAAGAAGATCGCCGATCTGGCCTCCATCGAGGACAACGCCGCCCGGAACAAGGCAGCGATGGACGTGGAGAAGGAGCACATGGCGAAGTACTTCTCCATGGGTGTGGTCATGAACGGCCCGCAGATCTCCTTTGTCCGCACGGGCTTGGCCAACTACGGTCCTTCCCTGTTCCAGAGCCTCTCCCAGGTTCCGGACTGGACCACCATCGGTTGGGAAAAGAAGAAGTAACCCACCGTCCTTAGGCTCAGTACAGCCCACTAAAGCAGAGGCTGGCACCTCCTGGACACAGGAGGTGCCAGCCTTTGCCATTCCACACGCTCTCTCACTTAACGCGGGTTTTTCCCACACGCCCTCTCACTTAACGCGGGTTTTCTCCACACGCTCTCTCACCGGCTGGGGGGAGTAGCGTAAGTCCTATGACCGGAACCGAAGCCGCCGCACGCACCATCCGCACCGCCGTCGTGGGTTTTGGGCTTTCCGGAAGTGTGTTCCACGCCCCCCTGCTGGCAACGGACCCCCGCTACTCGCTGGACCTCATCGCCACGTCCAACGCGGAAAGGCAGCGGGCGGCCACTGCCCGGTATCCGGGGGTGAGGACGGTGCCGGACGGCCAGGCCGTCCTTTCCCGTGCGGATGAAGTGGACCTGGTTGTCCTGGGAACACCGCCGGCCACCCACTACCCGTTGGCCAAGGCGGCCCTGGAGGCGGGCCTGGATGTGGTGGTGGACAAGCCGTTCGCCGTCACGAGTGGACAGGGCCAGGAGTTGGTGGCGCTGGCGGAGGAACTGGGGCGGGTACTGACGGTCTTCCAGAACCGGCGTTGGGACGGCGACTTCCTGACGCTGCAAAAACTCCTGTCCGCTGAGGCGCTGGGCAAGGTCACGCGGTTCGAGTCCCGTTTCGAGCGGTGGTCGCCGGCCATTGCGAAGGCCTGGAAGGCGCGCGCCACGGCGTCGGAAGGCGGCGGTACGCTGTTCGATCTGGGCAGCCACCTGATCGACCAGGCACTCCAGCTCTTTGGCCCGGCTTCCGTGGTGCACGCGGAGTTGAAGGCACGCAGGTCTGACGAGCGTGCGGACGACGACGTGTTCCTGGTACTGCGCCACAAGTCCGGTGTTTTCAGCCACCTCACCATGAACATGATGTGCCCCCAGCAGGGCCCGCGGTTCCGCGTGCTCGGTTCCGTCTGCGGGTTCACCAAGAAAGGCGTGGACCCGCAGGAGCCTTACATCGCCGCGGGCGGCAGCCCCCTGGACGCGGAATACGGCCAGGAGGCGCCGGAGTGGGCAGGGCTGCTGGGCCGCGACGGCCACCTCGACGCCCTGCCCACCGAACGCGGCGCCTACCCCGAGTTCTACCGGATCCTCGCGGACAAGATCCTCGACGGCGGCACGGGCTCAGCCCTGCCGCTTCCCGTAAACCCGGGGGACGCCGTCGAGGCCCTCAAACTAATAGAAGAAGCACGCGACCTGGCCGGCCGCAGGGCTTAACGACGGATCGGCAGCCATCCGGAAAGCGTGCGTCAGAGCGGGGAAGCAGCACGCGTTGGATGACTGCCGTTCCGGCAGCACAGAGGGCTACGCAGAGACCAGTTCGTGCCAGTCAGCGACGAGCGGCAGGTTGTGGGCCTCGGACACGGAGTGGTGTGCCACGTGGCCGGCGGCGATGTTGAGGCCAGCGGCCAGGGCGGGGTCGCGGTCGAAGGCGGCCTTGACGCCCAGGTTGGCCAGTGCCACGGCGTACCGCAGGGTCACGTTGGTCAGCGCGTAGGTGGATGTGTTGGGCACGGCGCCGGGCATGTTGGCCACGCAGTAGAAGATGGTGTTGTGCACCTTGTACGTGGGTTCCTGGTGCGTGGTGGGGTGGGTGTCCTCGAAGCAGCCGCCCTGGTCCACGGCGATGTCCACCAGGACTGAGCCGGGCTTCATGCGGGCCACGAGGTCGTTGGTGACCAGCTTGGGGGCCTTGGCGCCGGGGATCAGGACGGAACCGATCACCAGGTCCGCGTCCACCACGGACTTTTCGATCTCGTACTTGTTCGACGCCACGGTCTTGAGCCGTCCCTGGTACTGGGCATCCAGCTCGCGCAGCCGGTTGATGTTGATGTCCAGGATGGTGACGTCGGCGCCCAGGCCAAGCGCCATGGCTGCGGCGTTCGTGCCGGCCACGCCCGCACCGAGGACAACCACCTTGGCCGGGCGGACACCGGGAACGCCGCCCAGCAGGACGCCCTTGCCGCCGGCGGGTGCCATCAGGGACGCGGCGCCCACCTGGACGGAGAGCCGGCCGGCTACCTCGGACATGGGGGCCAGCAGCGGGAGGGTGCGGCCTTCCTGGACGGTCTCGTAGGCGATGGCGGTGACGCCGGAGTTGATGAGTTCGCGGGTGAGCTCGGGCTCCGCAGCCAGGTGGAGGTACGTGAAGAGGATCAGGCCCTTGCGGAAGCGGTGGTACTCGGCCTTGACCGGCTCCTTGACCTTCATGACCATGTCGGCACGGCCCCAGACGTCGTCGGCCTCATTGACGATCTCAGCACCCGCGATGGAGTATTCCTCGTCGGTGATGCCGGAGCCGAGCCCCGCGCCGCGCTCCACCAGCACGGTGTGGCCGTGGGAAACGAACTCGTGGACGCCGGCGGCGGTGATGGCCACCCGGAACTCGTTGTTCTTGATTTCTTTGGGGACGCCGATGATCATCGTGGGCTCCAGGTTCTCGGCTTCTTGAGCCGGAAAGTGCGGAAGGATTTCGTGTATCAACGATAAATCCGGTTGTGAGCCAGCTGACAAGGAAGTGGCCAGCGGCCTGCACGGGAACCGCTTGATTCCGCGGTTTTGGATCCCTTGGACTAGACGTTTGTCGCGCACTGGGGCGGCAGGTGTCGCCTCATGTCCGTTCGTCCCGGAACCCGTGCAAGCAGTAATGTTGGCCCATGCAGCAGCAGGGTGTGGAACAGCTGGTTGAACAGGTGGCGCAGAAGCTGGGCCGCGGCCTGTCACTGGAGGACCTGGACGGTGTGCTGCTGGCCTACAGCTCCAACCAGTCCCACGCGGACCGCGTCCGGGTGAACTTCCTGCTGAGCAAGAAAGTCCCGGCAGACGTCAGCGCCTGGCAGCTTTCGCACGGCATTGCCACCGCAGTCCGTCCGGTGGTGGTGCCGGCCAACCAGGACCTGGGCATGCTGGGCAGGGTGTGCGTTCCGCTGATGGTTCGCGGCTTCCGGGTGGGATACCTGTGGGTGCAGCAGGACTCCGCCGATGAAAATCCGACGGCGATCCTCACCCAGTTGCCGGCCGTCAACCACGAGCTGGAAACGCTGTCCGGGCTCCTGCTGGATTCGAATACAGCCGAGTCTGAATTCCGGCGCGGGCGTGAGCGGGAGTTCCTGGCTGCCTGCGCCGGCGAGCCCAACGCGGTGGCCGCCGTCGCCGGGTGGAAGGAGATCCAGGGCCGCGGTCCCTGGCAGATGGTCACAGTGCTCGACGCCGATGGCTGGGCCGGCGGATCCGACCCCATTGCGTCCACGCTGATCCACCGCTCAGCCGCACTCCAGGCGACGATCGGCGTGGACACGGCACTGTTCAGCGCCGGGACGGAAACCCATTCCGTGGTGCTGTTCCGTGAATTGTCCGGCAGGGCCAACCATGCCCAGGTGCTGGTCCACTACCAGCTGGAGCTCGCCAAGCGCTCCGGCCGTCCGGTGGACCGCATCATCCTGGGCATCAGCGAGGGTTTTGGCCGGCCGCGGGGGCTTGCGGCGGCATACCGGCAGTCGAAGGTCGCGGCCCAAGCGGCTGCGGTTGACCCGCAGCTCGGCGAGCTGGTGGACTGCCGGGCCGCCGGGGTCTACCAGCTCCTGGCCTCTGCCGGGGGAGGTGCCAGCGCCTGGGCTGACAGCGGTTCTGTGTACTACCGCATGCTTGAGGACCATGACCGCAACGGCGAGCTGCTTCCGGTCCTGGAACTCCTGTACGACAACGACGGCTCCGTCCAGGACGTGGCCACCAGGCTGCACCTGCACCGCAGCAGCATCTACAACCGGCTGGGCAGGATCCGGCAACTGCTCGGCGTGGATCCGCTGAAGGGGATGCCCCGCCTGGAGCTTCATTCTGCACTGAAGATGCGGCGCTGGGCGGGGCGGCCCAGGATCTAGGCGTCCTGTTCCTGCGTGCCTTCCGGCGCGCGCTGGGCCTTCTTCTGCCCTTCCAGCCACTTCATGATGGCTGCGCGTGGAATCCGACGGTGGCTGCCGCGGTATTCCACGGGTATCTCGCCGCGATCGGTCATGTTCCGCAGGAAGGTATGGGAAATGCCGGCCAGCTCTGCTGCCTTGGACGTGGTGAGCATGTCCTCCACACTGCTGACGGTCACCGCTTCGCCGCGGCTGAAGCGGCGGAGGAGGTCCACGACGGCGTCCCTCGCCAGCGGCGGCAGCCGATGGACGGTGCCGTCCACGAAGACGGTGATGTCATCGCTGCCTTCCAGCGCCCGGCGCAGCTTTTCAGCGTCTTCAGGGGGGAGGGCGCCCGTGGGGCGGGGAGCGATCAGTGCCATGGCACCAGCCTACCGGCGGCTCTGCCTGCCCGGGGCGGTATGCTCGGCAGATGGTACTTACTGGCGGCCGCGACGTTAAAGCGGGAGGACTGGAGGGCAAGCTCTACGCGTCAGTTCTCCCCATCGACCACCAGGACCGGCCTGCCTACGTGCTGCTGCACGGCATCGGCGTCTCCCACCGGTACCTGGCCCGGCTGCACCTGGAACTGTCAAAGGAAGCGGACGTCTATACCTTCGACCTTCCCGGCTTCGGAAAGGCGTCGAGGCCCCAGCATCAGCTGCAGGTCGAGGACTTCGCCGCGTTCGTGGGCGCCGTCCTGACAGAGGCCGGCGTTTCCCGTTATGTGGTGGTCGGCCATTCGATGGGTACGCAATTTGCCGTGGAACTGGCGTTGCGGGAACCCAGCAGGGTGGCCGGTGCCGTGCTGATGGGGCCTGTGGTGGACACGCCCAGGAAAACAGTCACCAAACAGGCCCTGGCGCTCACGCGTGACGCGCTGTTCAGTGAGTCCCTCACCTCGAACGCTCTCGTTTTTAGCGACTACTTCCGGGCGGGCCCGCGCTGGTACCTCACTGAACTGCCGGTGATGATGGCCTACCCCATGGAGGAAAGGCTGGCAGCTGTCAGCCAGCCCGTCCTGGTCCTCCGCGGCGCCAAGGACCCCGTTGCGCGTCGTCCCTGGTGCGAACGCCTGGCGAGGGTGGCTCCCCACGGCAGCATGGCGGAGGTCCCGGGGCAGGGCCACGTTGTCCAGCACACTGCCCCGGACGCTGCCGCGGAAATCATCACCGGATGGGTGCGGGCGGTGGCCCTGCCGGCACGGCGCCAAAAGACCACCGCTCCTGAGGCCTAGCGTTTCGGTTAGAGCCCGAGTTCCGCCAGGACCGGCAGCTTCTCGCGGACCCAGGCCCGGGCTTCGGTAGCGCTGGGGGCGGACAGGGCGAGCTTGGCCAGCTGCTGCGCCTCCTCCAGCGTCACTGTCTTCAGGACGGCTGCCACGGCAGCGAGGGACCGCGCCGTCATGGACAGCGTGCTCACGCCCAGGCCGGTAAGGACGACGGCGAGGGCCGGGTCCGCGGCTGCCTCGCCGCAGACGCCCACCGGCTTGTTGTTTCCTTCCGCGCGGGATCCTTCCACCGTCAGCCCCACCAGGCGCAGGACGGCCGGCTGCCAGGGGGTGTTGAGGTTGGCGAGCGGACCGAGCTGGCGGTCGGCGGCCATGGCGTACTGGGTGAGGTCATTGGTGCCCAGGCTGGCGAAGGCCACTTCGCGGAGGATGGCTTCGGCGGTGAGGGCCGCGGAGGGGACCTCCACCATCACGCCGGGTGTTTTGATGCCGGCGTCCGCGCACATGGAGGCGAACCGGGCAGCCTCTTCCGCCGTCGAAATCATGGGGGCCATGACCCACACGTCCGCTTCTGATTGCTTCTCCGCCAGTGCGATGGCTTCCAGCTGGCGATCCAGGACCCCGGGAGTGGTGAAGTCCGTGCGGTAGCCGCGGACACCCAGGGCGGGATTCGGCTCGGTGGAGTCGGTCAGGAACGGCAGCGGCTTGTCCGCTCCGGCGTCCAGCGTGCGCAGGACCACCTTCTTGCCTGGGAAAGCATCAAAGACACTCTTATACGCAGCGGCCTGCTCTTCGACGCTGGGCTCGGTGTCACGCTCCAGGAAGCAGAACTCGGTGCGGAAAAGGCCAACGCCTTGGGCGCCCAGCTTGGCGGCCGCTTCGGCGTCCTTGCCGCCGCCCACGTTGGCGAGCAGCGGCACCAGGTGGCCGTCCGCCGTCGCGCCCGTTCCGCTGAATTCGGCAAGCAGGGACGCCGTGGCCGCCCACGCCTCCGCTGCTGCGCGCAGGGATTCGTCGGGTTCGGCGGTGATGTTGCCGGCGGCGCCGTCCACATACACTTCGGTGCCGTCCGGAAGTTCATCCACGCCGACCGCGGCGACGACGGCGGGAAGGCCGAGGGACCGGGCGATGATGGCCGTGTGGGACTGCGGGCCGCCGCCTGCGGTGACGAGCGCCAGGACCTTGTTCGGGTCCAGGGTGGCAGTGTCAGCCGGGGCCAGGTCCTCGGCCACCAGGACGAACGGGGTGCTGGACGAAGGGATGCCGGGCGCGGACACGCCCCGCAGTTCGGCGACGATCCGTGCCCGGACGTCCAGGACGTCCGTGGCGCGTTCTGCCATGTAGCCGCCCAGGTTGTGGAGCATTTCGGAAACCGAGGAGCCGGACTCCCAGATGGCCCGCTCGGCGGACGTGCCGCGTGCCACCAGCTTGGCGGCACCCTTGATGAGCATGGTGTCCTTTGCCATCAGCGCCGTTGCTTCCAGGACGGCCTTTCCGTCACCGGTGGCGTGGGCGGCACGGTCCTTCAGTTCATCGTGCACGGCCTGGGAGGCCGCCTTCAGGGCTGCGGTTGCTTCCTCCGCGGTGGTCCCCGGCGCCAGCTGCTCGCCGGCGGGAGGTTCGCTGATGGGTTTGGGCATCTGCCGGATGGTGCCGATGACGCGGCCTGGGCTGACGCCTACTCCTGGGAAGTTCTGCACTGAAGGTCCTCATTCTCTGCCGGTTGCCAGGCCCGCCGGGATGTCCGGCGCCATGCCGGCCCGCCGGCGGACTGCTACGTCCAGAGGCGGGAAACGTGCCTGAAAAAAATTGTATGTGATTCAGTTCATATAGCAATGCTATAGGTGCTAGGGTAGCGGTTATGAGTTTGGATGGCCAGCTTCCCCCCAAAATGCGACTGCTCCGTGCTGCCGCGGAGCTGCTGGCCAAGTCGGGGGGCGCTCCCGTCTCCACCCGCCAGATCACGCAGCTGGCGGGGGTGACAGCTCCCACTCTGTACCACCACTTCGGTGACAAGGAAGGCCTGTTTGACGCCGTCGTCGCCGCAGGGTTTGAAGAATATGTAGCGGGCGAAAGGGATTTCGCCCCCTCCGGACAGCCGCTTGAGGATATCCGGAGAATGTGGGACAACCACGTGCAGTTCGGGCTGAACCAGCCGGAACTGTACCTGGTGATGTTCGGCAACATCCGCCCGGAAAGCCGCCCGGCAATCGTCGCAGACGCCGAGGCGCTCATGGAGGAGATGCTGAACAAGGCAGCGGCGGCGGGCCAGCTGAACGTCCAGCCCAGGGAAGCGGCCAGGTCCATCCTGGCGGCCAATGTGGGAGTGACGCTGATGCTGATTGCGGAGCCCGCCTCCGAACGGAACCTTGAATTGTCCACCATGACCCGGGACGCCATGATCTTTGCGGTGTCCGCCGAGCCCGCCAGCGGCGCGGCCCCGGGCGCCGCCGGGAAATCCTCGGTAGTGGTGGCAGCGATCGCCCTGAACGCCGCACTCCAGGCCTCGCACTCTGACCAGCTTTCGAGCTCGGAACTCAAGCTTTTCCTCGAGTGGCTCCACCGCATCTCCACCAGCCCGGCCGGTTGAATCCAGGCCAGCACCACGTCGTCGTAAGTAACAGACCATCCTGCGAAGCAGCAGGAATGACGGTTAGGAAATCACATGGCAACAGAGACAGTTGCAAAACCCCGCACCAGCGCGCGCGTGCACGTCCAAAAGTTCGGGACCTTCCTGTCCGGAATGATCATGCCCAACATCGGCGCGTTTATTGCCTGGGGCCTCATCACCGCACTCTTCATTGAGAAGGGCTGGCTGCCCGTGCCTCAGCTGGGCGGTTTTGGCGAGACAGGTGGAAAGCCGAACACCGGCCTCGTCGGGCCGATGATCACCTACCTGCTGCCCCTCCTGATCGCCTACACCGGCGGCCGGATGGTCTACGACGTCCGCGGCGGCGTGGTGGGCGCCATCGGCACCATGGGCGTGATTGTGGGCGCCGGCATTCCCATGTTCATCGGCGCCATGATCATGGGCCCGCTGGGCGGCTGGACCATGAAGAAGATCGACTCGATTTGGGACGGCAAGATCCGTCCCGGCTTTGAGATGCTGGTCAACAACTTTTCCGCCGGCATTTGGGGTGCCCTGTTGGCCATGCTGGGCTTCTACGGCATCGCCCCGGTAGTTACGGCCTTCAGTGAGGGTGCCGGCAGGGTGGTCCAGTTCCTGGTGGACAACGGCCTGCTGCCGCTGACCAGCATCTTCATCGAGCCTGCCAAGGTGCTGTTCCTCAACAACGCCATCAACCACGGCGTGCTCACCCCGCTGGGCGTCCAGCAGTCGCTGGAGCAGGGCAAGTCCATCCTGTTCCTGCTTGAGGCCAACCCCGGCCCCGGCCTGGGCATCCTGCTCGCCTACATGTTCTTTGGCCGTGGTGCCGCCAAGGCGTCTGCCCCCGGTGCCGCCATCATCCACTTCCTGGGCGGCATCCACGAGATCTACTTCCCGTACGTCCTGATGCGTCCTCTGTTGATCCTTGCAGCCATCGCCGGCGGCATGACGGGCATCGCCACCCTTGCCATCACGGGTTCGGGCCTGGTGGCACCGGCAGCCCCCGGTTCCATTTTTGCCGTGCTTGCCCAGACGTCCCGCGACAGCTACCTCGGCGTGATTCTTGCGGTCCTGCTGGCCACCGCGGCCTCCTTCGTGGTGGCTTCCATCATCATGAAGACCACCAAGCACAGCGATGAAGTGGACCTCAACGACGCCACCTCGAAGATGGAGCAGATGAAGGGCAAGAAGAGCTCGGTGGCCTCCACCCTCACCGGTGCCGGTGCTGCTGCCGGCACGGGCGGTGTAGCCGTCCTTGCCGGGCCGGTGCGCAACATCGTGTTCGCGTGCGACGCCGGCATGGGCTCCAGTGCCATGGGCGCCTCGGTGCTGCGGAACAAGATCAAGGCGGCCGGGTTCCCGGACGTCAAGGTCACCAACGCGGCCATCGCCAACCTTCGCGACGACTACGACGTGGTGATCACCCATCAGGACCTGACCGAACGCGCAAAGCCGGCCACGTCCAGTGCCGTCCACTACTCCGTTGACAACTTCATGAGCAGCCCGCGCTACGACGAGATCGTGGAACTGGTCCGGGAGAGCAATACCGAGGGCGGCCAGGCAGGCGGCGCCCACGCAGCCGAAGCTCCGATGGATGCGGCCCCCGCGGCCGGCCCCGCGGCCGCCGCAGCTGCCCCTGCGGCAGCCGGCGCAGGCACGCATGAGATCCTTGCCCGCGAGAGCGTGGTGCTGGACGGATCGGCAACCACGCGTGACGCCGCCATCGACGAAGCCGGCCGGCTCCTGCTGGACCGCGGCGCCGTGGACGAGGGCTACATCGCGGCCATGCACGAGCGGGAGCAGTCCGTCTCCACGTACATGGGCAGCTTCCTGGCCATCCCGCACGGCACCAACGCTGCGAAGGACCACATCCGGAAGTCTGCGGTTTCCGTGATCCGCTACCCGGAGGGCATCGACTGGAACGGCAAGCAGGTCAAGTTCGTCGTCGGCGTCGCAGGCGTGAACAACGAACACCTGCACATCCTGTCCTCCATAGCGAAGGTCTTCACCAACAAGGAGCAGGTTGCCCGGCTTGAGGCTGCCACCTCCGTGGACGAAGTCCTGGAGCTCTTCGGAAAGGTCAACGCATAGTGAAGGCTGTACATTTCGGGGCTGGAAACATCGGCCGCGGCTTTGTTGGGCTGCTCCTGCACGACGCCGGCTATGAAGTGGTGTTCGCGGACGTTGCGGAGGAGCTCATCAACCAGCTCGCCGCAGCGGACAGCTACGCGGTGCACGAGGTGGGGGAGAACCCTGCGGTGCGCACGGTCAACAACTTCCGGGCGCTGAACTCCACCACGCAGGAAGCGGAGCTCATCGCGGAAATCGCGACGGCGGACATCGTCACCACGGCGGTGGGACCGCACATCCTGAAGTTCGTGGCGCCGGTGATCGCGAAGGGCATCGTGGCCAGGGAGCCCGGCCTGGCGCCCCTGCAGGTGATGGCGTGCGAAAACGCGATCAATGCCACGGACATCCTGGCCAAGGAGGTGGCCTCGCAGCCGGGGGCCGCCGCCGGGGCGCTGGACCGGAAAGTTGTGTTCGCCAACACCGCCGTGGACCGGATCGTGCCCAACCAGGAGCCCGGGCAGGGCCTGGACGTCACGGTGGAGACCTTCTACGAATGGGTCATCGACCGCACCGCATTCGGTGATTCCGCCCCGGTGATTCCGGGGGCCACCTTCGTGGATGACCTGTCACCGTACATCGAGCGGAAGCTCTTCACCGTCAATACGGGGCATGCCTCGGCCGCCTACTTCGGGTTCGAGGCAGGCCTGGAGAAGATCTCCGACGCCATGGCGGACCAGGACGTGGCCGAGGATGTCCGGGCGGTGCTGGAGGAAACCAAGCAGCTCCTGGTGAGCAAGCACGGCTTCAACAATGACGAGCAGGAAGCCTACGTCCAGAAAATCCTGGTCCGGTTCTCCAACCCCTACCTGCCGGACACGGTCCACCGCGTGGGCCGTGCCCCGCTGCGGAAGCTGGGCCGGCACGAGCGGTTCATCGGTCCCGCCGCGGAACTCGCGGAGCGGGGCGTCGTGCCGGAGGCGCTCCTGGGCGCCATCGCGGCGGCGCTGCGCTTCAACGATCCCGCCGACGCCGAAGCGACGGAACTGGCCGGAATCCTGGCGTCCTCCAGCCCGGCGGACGCCACCGCCCGCATCACCGGCCTGGAACCGGACCATCCGCTGTTCAACGCCGTCTCCACCTTGGTGGAGGAGCGGCAGGGCGAGGTGGCGCGCACCCCGGCCTGAGGCCGGGAGGGACCCTCTCTCACTTGATGCGGCTTTTTCCGCAACCCTCCTGCAGATCATGCGGCATTTGACGCAACCCTCCTGCAATCACGACGCCGGCACTCACCAGAGTGCCGGCGTCGTCCTTTTGCTGCGCCCCAGCGGGAGAACGGCAGAACCCTACCGCGAGGACAAGGGACGGTTCGTGGAATGCTGTTGGGGTGAGTAATAACGCGGACACCCTGCCCTCCCTCCTGGCTGTCGACGTCGACGGCGGGACCTTCCGCCTCCGCCACGCCACGGCCGCTGACCTGCCGGCCATCGTGCAGCTGCTTGCCGACGACTCCATGGGCGCAGGACGGGAACGCACCGAAGACATGGGACCTTACGAGCGCGCCTTCGAAGCGATCGACGCCGACCCCTCCAACCTGCTCATCGTGGGAGAGCTGATATCGGCCGGGGGAGCAGCAGGTCCCGTTGTTGCCACGTTCCAGCTCAGCTTCCTCCCGGGCATTTCGCGCCAGGGCGCCTGGCGCTCGCAGATTGAGGGCGTCCGCGTGGCGGACAGCCTGCGCGGCCAGGGCATCGGCAACGTGATGGTGCGCTGGGCCATTGATGAGTCGCGGCGCCGCGGCTGTGCGCTGATGCAGCTGACCACACATAAGACCCGCACGGCGGCGCACCGCTTCTATGGGCGCCTGGGCTTTGAGGCCTCCCACGAAGGTATGAAGCTCGCGCTGTAGTTGAGCCCTACGCCCTGGCGGAGCCCTTGGCCACGAACAGCGTCTCGGCCTGCTCCAGCGACATCCCGTTGGTCTCGGGCACCTTGAACATCACAAAGAAGAATGATGCCGCCGCGAACAGCGCGTACATGGCGTACGTCAGCGGCAGCGAACCGGCAGCCATCACCGGGAAGCTGAGCGTGATCACAAAGTTCGCCACCCACTGCGCGGCCGCGGCCAGGCCCAGGGCACGGGCGCGGATCCGGGACGGGAAGATCTCGCCGAGCAGGACCCATACAAGCGGACCCCAGGAGGCGCCGAAGCTCACCACAAAGACATTCGCAGCCACCAGGGCCACCGGGCCCCAGGCGCCGGGCAGGGAAATCTCCGAACCGGAGCCCACGGCGGTGGAGAACGCCAGCGCCATGGCACCCAGGGAAACCGCCATGCCCACGGAGCCCGCCAGCAGGATGGGCCGGCGGCCAATGCGGTCCACCAGCGCGATGGCCACCAGGGTGACCAGGATGTTGGTGACGGCGGTGGCAACGGAGATGGTGAGCGAGTCCTTTTCCTGGAAGCCCACTGCTTTCCACAGGGTGGTGGAGTAGTAGAAAATCACGTTGATGCCCACGAACTGCTGCAAAACGGACAGGATGATGCCCACCCACACCACCGCCTGCAGGCCGAAGGCCTTGCCGCGCAGGGAGCCCTTCTGGCCCGCAAGCTTGTCCTCCTCGATGGCGTCCTGGATCTCTCGGATGTGCCGGTCGGTGTCCTCAGCCGGAGCAATCGAATCGAAGACCGCCCGGGCCTGGTCCTCCTTGCCCAGGAACACCAGGAAGCGCGGGGACTCCGGAAGGGTGAAGGCGATCCAGCCGTACACGACGGCGGGCAGGGCCGCGGCCAGGAACATCCAGCGCCAGGCCTCAATCCCCAGCCAGTACGGCTGGTCCGCGCCGCCGGCGCTGGTGGCCAGGAGCGCATCGGACAGCAGTGCGGCGAAGATGCCCGTGGTGATGGCCAGCTGCTGCAGCGAGGCCAGCCGGCCCCTGACGTGCCGCGGGGAGATCTCCGAGATGTAGGCGGGGGCGATCACCGAAGCCAGGCCGATTCCGAGCCCGCCCACCAGGCGCCAGAAGATCAGGTCCCACACGCCGAAGGCGAAGCCGGTGCCCAGGGCGCTGACCAGGAAGAGCAGCGCACCGAGTTTCATGGCGGGGATGCGGCCGTAGTGGTCCGCCACCTTGCCGGCGAGGAAGGCGCCCGCAGCACACCCCAGCAGGGCGATGGCCACAGCGAAGCCGGTCACGGCCTCGGACAGTGCGAACTCGTCCTTCATGGCATCCACGGCGCCATTGACCACCGACGAATCGAAGCCGAACAGGAATCCGCCCACCGCCCCTGCGAGCGCCAGCCAGATCACCCGCTGCGGTATCCGGGCGGTTGTCTGCTCCTGTGCAGTGGGCATGGTTCTCCCTTGGTCTGGGTTTTGGTGGATGCGGTGCGGACGTCGTCGGCTGCCCGGCCCCTGGCCGGCGCACGCGCGTTACACAGTGTTCCATGCCACGGTGCGCCGTTCCAGTCGAGCCTTGGCGGCGGTCCCGCTTGTCCGCAAACAAAAGACGACGACGGCGGGTGCGCCGCCGTCGTCGTCCCCTGTTTGGTGGGGGCGAGGTTAGTGGACCGCCGCGTGCTCCTGCGGGGCGGCTTTCTGGTCCGTGAGCTTCTTGTTGGGCAGGGCGAAGCTGATGAGGAACGCGACGCCGGTGAGCACCGCCGCGGTGAGCATCACGGCGTCGATGGCGTAGGCGAAGCCCTCGGTGATGGGGCGGGTCAGCGTGCTGTTGGCGGTGTGAAGCCAGCTGGTGTCATTGAGCGACTCGTTGGACGCGCCGTTCTGGAAGAACTCGTACAGCTTGGCGTTGGCGGGGTCGGCTGCGACCGAGGGATCCCGCAGGACGGCCTGGTAGTCCGGGCTCTCCATCGCGGCCTTCATGCTGTCCGCGATCCGGCTCGCCGCCAGGCTGAACAGCATGGAGATAAACACCGCCGTGCCCACGGCGCCGCCCATGGAGCGGAAGAACGCGGCGGAGGAGGTGCCCACCCCCATGTCGCGGCGCGGCACGGACACCTGCATGGCCAGGGTGAGCGGCTGCATGCAGAAGCCCAGGCCCATCCCGAAGAACACCGCGATCACCCCCGGAACCCACAGGCCGGTGTCCACGCCCAGGCTGAGTCCCATGACCGTGGCGGCCGCGGTGAGGATTGCCGTGCCCAGGATGGGGAAGATCCGGTAGGTGCCGGAAGAGGAGATGGTGCGCCCCGCCGTGATGGACCCGGTGAGGATGCCCACGGTGAACGTGATCATCATCAGGCCGGCCTCGGTGGGGGTGAGGCCCTTCACCAGCTGCAGGTACATCGGCAGCATGGCGATGGCACCGAACATGCCGATGCCGATGATGAAGTTGAGCAGCGAGGACAATCCGAAAGTGGCGTTGCGGAAGAGCCGCAGGGGGATCAGCGCATAGTCCCCGGCGCGCTTCTCGGCCAGGAGGAACCAGGCAATGCCCACGGCGCCCAGGCCGTAGCAGAGGAAAGAGTTCAGCGACGCCCAGCCCCAGGTGCGGCCCTGCTCCGCCACCAGCAGCAGCGGCACGATGGCCAGGGTGATGGCCGCGGCGCCCCAGTAGTCGATCTTCTGCTTCATGTGCTTGGCGGGCAGGTGGAGGAAGAGGAAGACCACTGCCAGCGCGGCCAGGCCGATGGGCAGGTTGATGAAGAACACCCAGCGCCAGCCGTCGAACCCCAGGATGCTGGCGGAACCGGCGAACGCGCCACCCACCACGGGACCGAGCACGGAGGAGATGCCGAACACGGACATGAAGTAGCCCTGGTACTTGGCACGGTCCTTGAGGGAGACAATGTCGCCGATGATGGTCAGCGCGAGTGCCAGCAGGCCGCCGGCTCCCAAGCCCTGGACGCCGCGGGCAATGGCGAGTTCGGTCATGGAGTGGACCGAGCCCGCATACAGGGAGCCCGCCAGGAAGATGATGATGGCTGTCAGGTACAGCGGGCGGCGGCCGAAGATGTCGCTCAGCTTGCCGTACAGCGGGGTGCTGACCGTGGAGGTGATGAGGTAGGCGGTGGTGGCCCAGGCCTGGAGCGAGAGGCCGTCCAGGTCGTTGGCGATGGTGTAGATGGACGTGGACACGATGGTCTGGTCCAGCGATGCCAGGAACATGCCCAGCATCAGGCCCACCATCACGGTGACAATCTGGCGCTGCGTGAGGGTTTCTCCGGCGGCGCGCGCGGCGGGGGTTTTGGACATGGATGCTCCAGGGGAAGGAAGGGGACCAAGCATTGATAGTTGCTTTCAGTAACTATCCTACGTCGTGTCCTATTCCCGGGGCCGGAAAAACCTCCTCCGCTCCGCGAGCGCTACCGTTCCACCAGGATGCCGTCCGGATCGCACCAGATCATGGCGCCGGTGCGGATGGTCACGTCGCCGATCTTCACGTCCACGTCAACTTCGCCGGCGCCGGCCTTGGCGCTCTTGCGCGGATTGCTGCCCAGGGCCTTCACCCCGAGGTCCAGGTGGGCGATCGCTTCCCGGTCCCGGATTGCCCCGTTGATGACGACGCCGGCCCAGCCGTTCGCCACGGCGCTTTCGGCGATCATGTCCCCCATCAGGGCCGTTCCCAGCGAGCCGCCGCCGTCCACCACCAGCACGCTGCCGTTGCCCGGCGTGGCCAAGGTGGATTTCACCAGCGCGTTGTCCTGGAAGCAGCGGATGGTCCGCGCCCGTCCGCTGAAGTGTGAACGGCCGCCCAGGGACTGGAACTGCAAAGATACCGATGCCAGTTCGTCGCCGCGTTCGTCGTAGAGGTCTGCGGTGTTGACGGCGGTGCCCTCCGCGGGCGTGGACGCTGCGCTCATGTGGTTCTCTCCTTGATCCGACCGGCCACCCCGCCGGCATGGCGTGGGAATGCGATACTGCCCACGATAGTCTGACTTCCACCATCGTCAGCTGCACCAGGGGAGCATGCCATGAGTCTGTCCGATACGCCTGCTCTGCCGGACCCGCGTGCAGCCCAGCAAAGCACGACGGCGGCACTCGCCGAGCCCACCCGAAGGGTCACCGCGCGGTGGGTCACGGGGCTGGTGCTGGTGAATGTGGGCATCAACGCCGCGTTCTTCGGACCCATCAACGTCTTCATCGCCCAGCAGGCCATCGGCATCGACGAAGCCAACAAGGAAGCCATCGCCTCCCTCGTACTTGGGTGCGGGGCCGCCGTATCCCTGGTTGCCAATCCGCTCTTCGGTGCGCTGTCCGACCGGACGGTCTCGGGTTTCGGCCGGCGTTCCCCCTGGGTACTGGTGGGTGCCATCCTGGCCACGGCAGCGTTGCTGGCATTGTCCGGGGCCACGGCTGTTGCCCTGATGGTCCTGTTCTGGTGCCTGGTCCAATTGGGCGCAAACGCTGCCTATGCCGCCATCACCGCTGCCATTCCGGACCGCGTGCCGGTGCTGCAGCGCGGCGGCGTGGGGGGACTGGCGGCCCTGGGACAGACAGCGGGGATCCTCCTCGGCGCGGTCTTCGGGGCGGTGGTTTCCGGGAACTTCATGGTGGGATACACCATGTGTGCGGCCGCCCTGCTGGTATCCGTGCTGCCGTACCTGTTCCACCGGGATGACCCGCCACTGCCCAGGGAGCTCCGCCCTCCGTTCTCGTGGGGCAGTTTCCTCCGCGGCTTCTGGATCAGCCCGGCCCGCCACCCGGACTTCGCATGGGCGTGGCTCACCCGCTTCCTGGTCAACGTCTGCAACCAGTTGACCATTGTGTACCTGATCTTTTTCCTCGCGGATGTTATCAAGCATGAGAACCCAGCGCTGGGGGTCCTGACCCTGACCGGCATTTATGCGGTGTTGGTGATGATTACTGCGGTGATCGCGGGGCCCTGGAGCGACCGGGTGGGCAAGCGCAAGCCATTCGTGATCGCCTCTTCCGCCATGATCGCCATGGCAGGCCTCACCATGGCGTTCTTCCCTGTGTGGACGGGCGCCCTGGTTGGGGCCGGCATCCTGGGCATCGGCTACGGCGCCTACCAGGCCGTTGACTTCGCCCTGCTGACGCAGGTGCTTCCGGAGGCCGGAGACCGTGGCAAGGATATGGGGGTCATTAACGTGGCCGCCTCACTGCCGCAAGTGTTCGCCACGGGCCTCGCTTTCCTCGCGGTGACGCAATTCGGCGGGTACGGCACACTCTTCACCACAGCGGCCGTTATCGGCCTGCTCGGGGCTGTTTTTGTGGTGAAGATCAAGAGCGTCCGCTGACGTTCCGGAAGGCCGGGAAGTAAGGCGCCTGACTAATTACGCCACATTGGTGTGGCGTATAGTTGAACCGGATTGCAGGCGGTCCGGCATGGGGAGGACCGCCGCTGCGCACCATCGGAACACAACCCCGGAATGCTGATGCCCGAGATTCTTCCAGACCATCCGCCCATGGCCCCCAGGCCCTCCGCACCACGCCAGCGGTTCCGCTACGCCAAGATCCTCGAAGCTGCAGGAGGGTTTGCCCGCAAGGGCCTGGACTCGGTTGACCTTCCTGAAGTGGCGGCCAAGGCCGATGTCCCGCTGGGCACGCTGTACCGCTATTTTCCTTCCCCCACGCACCTGATGCTCGCGCTGTACCGCCACCAGCTGGAGGAGCTCCAGGGGCCGGCCGGGACCACTGCTGCCCGCTTCCGCGGCCGGGCGCTCTCCGGGCTGGTGATGGAGATCTTCCACATGCGCGTCATGCAGCCGGCAGTGGAACAGTGCCTCACCCGCGGGGTCTATGTCCCGGACAGGGACACCACCGGGCTCCTCCGGGAGATCGATGCCCTGGGGGAAAAAGCCCTGACCGCGGCGTGCGGTGATGCCACGGCAGCCCGCGTGCTGCTGCTGACCGTCACTGGTCTGGTCCAGTCCGTGCGGAACCGGCGGCTGTCCCTGTTCGAGGCCGAGGAAGACCTCAAAAAAGCCTGTGCCCGGCTGTCCGGAGCCGGCCAGCCCGGCTACACACTCCACCAAAGCGCGTAACAGGTCTAGACCAATCCGCCATTAAATCAGGCATATAGGCGTGGCCTGCCTCACACAACGCCGTGCTAAAACGTTCTGGCACCGCTTCCGGCCCGTCAAATCGATCTGGCCGTCCTTTCAGTCCGCCTACCATGGTTCAAACGGAGCGGCCGGGACCATCCCCCAAGCTCCCACGGGCCCGCCACCCCTGGGTTTCCTGCCGCACCATCGCCATCGCCATCGACTCGAGCCATTCCGGACTTGAGCCCCACGAGCCGTGCGCCCACGGCCAGCACCAGGAGACAACGACGTGTCCATTGACGCACTTGCAGCCACCGATAATTCCGCAGCCACCGCACTGAGCGAAGCCGAGATCTTCGATGCCCACCAGGGCGGCAAGCTCTCCATTGCCAGCACCGTTCCGCTGTCCAACAAGCGCGATCTGTCCATCGCCTACACACCGGGTGTGGCTGAGGTCAGCCGCGCCATCCACGCCAAGCCGGAACTGGCACGCACCCTCACCTGGGCCCAGCGCCTGGTGGTCGTGGTCAGTGACGGCACGGCCGTCCTGGGCCTGGGCAACATCGGTGCCAGTGCCTCCCTCCCTGTGATGGAGGGCAAGTCCGCCCTGTTCAAGACCTTCGGCGACCTGGACTCCATCCCGCTGGTGCTCAACACCACCGACGTGGATGAAATCGTGGAGACACTCGTCCGCCTCCGCCCCAGTTTCGGCGCAGTCAATCTCGAGGACATCTCCGCACCCCGCTGCTTCGAGCTCGAGGAAAAGCTCATCGAGGCCCTGGACTGCCCGGTGATGCATGACGACCAGCACGGCACCGCCGTCGTGGCCCTCGCAGCCCTGACCAACGCCGCCAAGGTCACCGGCCGCGCCCTGGAAGGCATGCGCGTTGTGGTCTCCGGCGCAGGGGCGGCGGGCATCGCCGTCGCCGAAATCCTGCTCGCGGCCGGCATCACCGACGTCGTCCTGCTGGATTCCCGGGGCGTCATCAACAGCAGCCGCGCCGATCTCGCCGCGGACACAGCCAGCAAGAAGGCGGACATCGCGGGCCGCAGCAACCCCCGCGGCGTGGCAGGCGGGCCGGCCGAGGCCCTGGACGGCGCGGACGTCTTCATCGGCGTCTCCTCCTCCAAGCTTGACGAGGAACACCTGAAGCTCATGAACCAGGACGCCATCGTCTTCGCGCTCTCCAACCCGGACCCCGAAGTCCTTCCGGAGGTGGCAGCCAAGTACGCCGCCGTCGTGGCCACCGGCCGCAGCGACTTCCCCAACCAGATCAACAACGTCCTGGCCTTCCCGGGCATCTTCCGCGGCGCCCTGGATGCCGGCGCCCGGCGCATCACCCCCGCCATGAAGCTGGCCGCGGCGTACGCCATCGCCGAGCTCGCGGCGGAGGACCTCTCGGCCGACTACATCGTGCCCAGCCCGCTGGACCCGCGCGTCGCCCCGGCCGTCACTGCCGCCGTCGCTGCTGCGGTGGAAGCGGAGTAGCAGCCCTTCCCTTAGCGGAACGGACGACTGACTGAATGCACGACGGCGGCGCCTCCCCTGCGCGGGAGGCGCCGCCGTCGGGGTTAACGGGGTGGCCAACCATAGACTGGAGCCCATGACCTCCGAAACTGTGGTGACCATCCTGTGCGGCCTGGCAATCCTCGTCGGCGTGGCCGGGACAGTCATTCCGGTGCTTCCGGGCAGCATCCTGATCGGCGCCAGCCTGCTGGCGTGGGCAATCTGGGGCGGCGCGGGCACCGCGGGCTGGGTGGTGTTCGCGGTTGCCATGGTGTTCGTGGTGGCGGGCATGGCTGCCAGCGCCGTCCTGACCGGCAGGAAACTGAAGGAGCACGCCATCCCCAGCCGAAGCATCGTGGCCGCGCTGGTGGCCGGCGTTGCGGGAATGTTCATCATCCCCGTGGTGGGCCTCTTCGTGGGCTTCGCCGCCGGCCTCCTGCTGAGCGAATTCCTTCGCACCCGGAACGTGGGTTCCGCTGCGACCTCCAGCTGGGCAGCCCTCAAAGCGACCGGCCTGGGCATGCTCGCCGAGTTCGGCCTGGCCTGCCTTGCCGGCAGCACCTGGGTGATCGGCGTGTGGATCGCCGCCGCCAACGGGTGAGCGCTTGCAGCCCGGATCCACAGGGCGTAGAACGGCACCATGACTGAGCGAACGCCGGCACGGGAGCACGTGCAGGGCTGGATGGACAAGTACCGGGCCGCCTGGACCAGCAACAGGCCCGAGGAGATCAGGGCCCTCTTCACGGAAGACGCACGGTATGAAACTCGGCCGGGCGATCCGGATCCGTGGCTGGGCCAGGACGGCATTGTGGAGGGCTGGCTTGCCGCCCGGGACGAACCCGCCGACTGGACGTTCAGCTGGGAACTGCTGGGCGCCGACGGCGATACCGCCTTCGTGCAGGGCGTCACCACCTATTCGGGGGACAGGCCCACGTACGACAACCTCTGGGTCATCCGGTTCGATGGGGCCGGCCGCGCCGTTTCCTTCATCGAATGGTTCATGGAGCGGGCCTGATTACTGGCGGCAGCGGCGTGGTGCATCTCCCGGTTAGCATGGAAAGATGACCGCCGGGGATACTGCACCGATCTACTGGGACAGCCGGGACCTCACCCCCTTCGGACAGCCGCAGCTGCGCACGCCGGTCCATGATCTTGCCGGGGGAGTGGGGGAGATCCTCACCGGTGTGCTGGGCGGGCGCCATCCGGCCCTGCTGTCCGTGGACGGGGAGATCCCCAGGCTCAAGCGGATGCTGCCCAAGCCCGCCAAGGCAGTCCACGAGGCCATCTTCACCAGCCGCGAGCCCGAACGCCTCATTACCTTGGCGCGTTCCTATCCCGGTTGGGCCGGGCTCTGCTACCTGATGTCGGGCCTGCTCGCCTACAAACACGGCGGCTATCTGCGGGCCTCGGAACTGCTGCAGCGCGGGCTCACCACCAGGAACGACGACGACGCCAACCGCTACTCGTCCACCTACCTCACCCGGATTGTCACCCGCATCGAACTCGCCGAGCGCGTTGAGGTGCCGGTCCTCTTCAGCGAGGAGTCGGTGTTCCTGGCACTCGCCCATTCACTGCGCGAGACGGGCCGCGCCGAAGCCGCGCTGGACGCGCTCAGCGGACTGCCGCCGTCGCTTCCCATGGCCCTGGCGCGCTGCTCGCTGGCGCTGAGCCTGGGCCGCAGCCGTACGGTGATCGACTGGACCGAAGGCCTCCTGAACGCGGACGACCTCTCAGCTGCACTGCTGCTGGTCCGGGCCCGTGCCCTGCGCAGGGAGGGCCGGCTTGAGGCTGCCCACCAGGCGATCGGCGAGGTGCTGCGGCGGCGCAAGACCCACCTGGTGCTCCGCAATGACGCCCTGACGGACCGCGCATTGCTGGTGCTGGACTCCAGCAGGCGCTCGCTCAATCCGCGCGACTGGGGGCGGCGACGCGGGGACCCGGTGCCGCAGAAGGAGATCGCCGCGCCCGTGCCCATCCGCAAGGACGAAGAGATGCGCCGGATCTGGGAACAGGACTGGAAAAAGCTCAGCGACGATTAGCCTGGCCTACCCGGCAGCGGCTGCGCCGGCGAACACGGGCAGCAGCTGTTCACCCAGCAGCACCATGCCCAGGGCCACCATGATCACCCCGCTGGCTAGCGTCACGGCGCGGGCTGCGCCGGGCCGGCTTTGCAGCAGGCTGCGGGAGAGGAGGGCGACGGCGGTGTACACGAGTCCCGCGAGCAGTACGAATGTCATACCCAGCAGGCCGGACTGCACCGGGACGGGCAGGGGCGCCTCTGCGCTCACGAACTGTGGGACGAGCGCCACATAGAACAGCAGGCCCTTGGGGTTGATGCCGCTGGTGCCCATCCCCTGGAGGAACGTGCGCAGCCGCGTGCGGCCGTCGGTGTCCGGCCGGGCCGTGAAGCTCGCTCCGCGCCATGTCCGCAGTGTGTTGATGCCCAGCCACATCAGGTAGCCTGCGCCGGCCAGCGTTATCCAGCCCAGGACCCCGGGTGCTCCCGCCAGGACGGCAGCCAACCCCGCCACCAGCAGGACCGTGTGGAGGACATATCCGCCGCAGAGCCCCGCCACCGCCGGCACAAAGCTGCGTTGCCGGAGGCCCGCCGCGATGGAGTACGCCCAGTCCACCCCCGGGGTGCAGGCGAGGGCGGCCGCCACAAGCACAAAGGCCAAAAACAGCTCCGGGTTCATTCGTTCTCCTGCCACGAGGTCCTACAGGAGAAACCCTAGATACTTCCGGCGCGGAAGTGCTGTCCTTTTTCGCCTGCCAAAGTCCTGAAACGGTAAGATTCTTGCGTGATCGACCATATTGACAGGAATATCTTGCGGCACCTCAAAGAGGACGGCAGGATGACGGCCACTGCGCTTGCCGCAAAGGTGGGCCTGACGGTGGCCCCGTGCCACCGGCGGCTCCGGGACCTTGAGAAGGCGGGGGTGATCAGGGGCTACAAAGCGGACATCGACCCCGCCGCCGTGGGGCTGGGGTTTGAGGCGATTGTCTTTGTCACGCTCCGCCAGGTGGACCAGGGCACCATGGCGATTTTCGAGAACCGCGTCGCGGACAACCCCAACATCGTGGAGGCCCAGCGCCTGTTCGGCTCCCCTGACTACCTGCTGAAGGTCATTGCAGAGGACCTGCCGGCGTACCAGCGCTTCTACGACGCGGAGCTCACGTCCTTGCCGGGGGTGGAGCGCCTGACGTCCACGCTGGTGATGAAGAACCTGAAGTCGAATGCCGGGCCCCCGGTGTAGCTGCTACTCCTTTAGCAGCCCGGTGGTGCGGTAGGGGATGACCTCGCGCAGGAACATGCTGGTGGACGTGCGCACAATGCCGGGGCACAGCCGGATCTCCTCAGAGACCCGGTAGAGATCATCCGGGCTGGTAGCCACCACGCGGATCAGGAGGTCGGTGTCGCCGGCCGGCGCGTGGCATTCCAGGACTTCCGGAATTTTCCGCAGGGCTGCGATGGCCTCGTTGAGGTGGCTCTGGTCCAGTTCGGCGCTTACGGCGGCCGCCACACCACGCCCGAGCGCTCCAGGAACCACCCTGCTGCTGTTGGGCCTCAGCGCCCCGGATGAGGACATCCGTTCGAGCCGGGACTGCACCGTGCCCCGGGCCAGGCCCAGCCGCTGGGCCAGCACCATGATGGGAACACGGGGATCATCGTCCAGGGCCCTCAGGATCCGCCTGTCCGTGGCGTCAAGTTGCTGCAATCTGACCATTTCCTGTTGATGGGAACCTCCAGAATTGAACAGACTGATCAACCCGGACGCTGCTTGTTGTCCCAACTGTAGGGTGTCTGCTGAAATTGTGGCAATAAGGGCTGAGGCTACCGCTGATTCCCGCAGGCTACCGCTTCCCGGCACACCTCCCGGAGGGCGGAACATTGTTTCCCGCAAGGAGGCTGCCCTGATTGACTCTTGTTCACACCACGGTCACTCTGCCAACACGGCAAGAGCCCCTGAGCTACCGGCGTCGGATTCCCGAAGTCATCGGTAGCTGAGGGGCTCTTGTGTTGTCCCCTGCCACCACGCCGCCGCATAGTCTTGTGCCATGACCCCAGCCGGACGCTTTGCCCCCAGCCCTTCCGGCGAGCTGCATGTAGGGAACCTTCGGACCGCGCTCCTTGCCTGGCTGTTTGCCCGCTCCACCGGCCGCAGGTTCCTCCTCCGCGTGGAGGACCTGGACCGTGCGCGGGCGGGCGCCGAGGCGGTGCAGCTGCGGGACCTGGCGGCCGTCGGCGTGGCCTGGGACGGCGAGGTGGTGCGCCAGACGGGCCGCGGTCCCCTCTACGCCGCGGCCATCGCCAGGCTTCAGGATGCCGGCCTCACCTACGAGTGCTTCTGCACCCGCCGGGAAATTCAGGAGGCGCCGTCTGCGCCGCATGCGCCCCAGGGTGCGTACCCGGGCACGTGCCGGAACCTGGGCGCGGCTGAGCGCGAGTTCCGGCGCTCCACCCGCCCCGCTGCCATCCGCCTGCGCGCGGACGTCACGGAGTACCGCGTTCATGACGTGCTGCACGGGGAGTTCACCGGTGCGGTGGATGACTTCGTGCTGCGCCGCAACGATGGAGTGACCGCCTACAACCTTGCCGTGGTGGTTGACGATGCCGAGCAGGGCATTGACCAGGTGGTCCGTGGCGACGACCTCCTGCCCTCCACGCCCCGTCAGGCGTATCTGGCGTCCCTGCTGAGTATTCCTTCCCCGGAATATGCGCATGTGCCGCTGGTGGTGAGCAGCGACGGCGTCCGGCTGGCAAAGCGCGACGGCGCCGTCACCCTCGCCGACCTTGCAGGGGTGGGCATGAATGCGGCCGCAGTGCGGGACCGGCTGCTGGACTCCCTTGGACTGCCAGCGGGGCCCCTGCACCGGGCGCTGGCAGTGTTTAACCCCGATGCCTTGCCCCGGGAGCCGTGGGTGTGGCCCGGCACGTAGGCTGGAGGCATGCCAGAACCCACGGAAAACCTACCGGCAAGCAGTTTCACACCCGAGACGGCGAGGGTGCTGGCCGAGGTGGCGCACAACCGCCAGAAGGACAAGCTGAAGCGGCCCTACAAGGACCATGTCCTGGCGGTGGGGGACGCCCTGGCTGACTTCGACGACGACATCCGCATCGCCGGCTATCTCCACGACATTGCCGAGGACACCCCAATGACCCGGCAGGCCCTGCTGGACATGGGCGTCCCGGAGCGTGCCGTGCGGATCATCGAACGGGTCACCAACCGCCTGCACCGCAACCCGGACGATTACCTGGCCGGGATCCGCGAGATCGCCGAGGACCACGACGCCGCTCTGGTCAAGATTGCGGACAACGCGCATAACTCCCTGCCCGAGCGCGTCAAGGCCCTGGCCGAGAAGTGGCCGGACAAGCCGCCGGTCACGAAATACCGCGACGCCCGCCCGGTGCTCTATGCCGCCGTCGAGGTTGACGAAGTGCGGAAGATCCTGGCGCGGGTGAATCCGTGGCTGCTGGCGGAACTGGACGACCAACTGGACGAGGAAGACACCACGGACTACGAAAACCTGTCCTACGACTCCTAGCGGACGTCCTTCCAGAGCTCCCGCTCCCAAGCCCTGGGGTCGTGAAGCAGCCGCGGTTCCGTGTCAAAGAACATGGTGGTCCGGGTTTCGGTATTGTAGCGGGGCCAGCCCGGATCTCCTGTGGCGGCGAAGGAAACCCAGGCAGCGTGCATGGCGTTGGCCAACTCCTGTGGGGGGTCAGTCCCCAGGAGTGGTCCGAACAGCCGGGAGTCCTTGTCCAGGGTGTCGAAAACGAACGGCACTTCGACGGCGTGGACGGCTCCCAGGCCCGGGGCCTGCCAGCCGAACTCGTACATGTAGGTCCCCGCCCCGGTGGCCAGCGCTGCGCTCGCGTGCGCGTCCGCCAGGCGGAGTGCGGGAACCCTCACCCACCAGTCGGTCTCCACGGCGGCAAGCAGTTCGCCGGGCGAGCGTTCCGGGTAGTGGGACCGGTACTCGCGAAGCGCCACTTCCGGGGGAAGCCCGTAGGCGGACATGGGTGGGAAACCGTCCACGCTCCGGGACTCAGCCAGGTCCTGCCCGGTCACTTTCCCGAGGACGCCGGTGATGGCAAGGAACAGCTTCCAGTCGTCGGTATTGGTGCCTGCCATGACGTCCACTCCGGCGCTGGCGCCGGCCGCGATCCGTTCGATGGGCCGTTGCGGCACCACGTCACCGTCGATTGTGGGCTGCCACAGCATCAGGCCAGCCACGGCATCCTGTCCCCAGCGTTCCGGGTCCGGCCGGGCAATGAGATCGGCCTTCAACTCAGCCTGGGCCGCGAGGAGCCGCTGGGTGGGCACGGCAGCGATGGCATCGCGGAGTGGCGGAACCCCGAGTTTCCCGGCGAGGAGCCGGCCGATCTTCTGGGCTGTCCCGGTGGGGATGGCATGGTGGGCGGCTCCGCTTTGCAGGATGGCCCGGCGGAACAATCCTTCGGCGCGGGGCATCGAGAGGAGGACGCCAATGCTCATGGCACCCGCGGACTGGCCAAAGACGGTGACGTTCCCGGGATCACCGCCGAAGGCATGGATGTTGTCGCGAACCCACTCCAGGGCGGCCACCTGGTCGAGCAGCCCGACGTTGGCGGAGCCGTCACCCAAGTCCAGGAAGCCGTCGGCACCCACCCGCCAGTTGATCACCACGCAGACCACGCCGTCCCTTGCGAAGTTTGCACCGTTGTAGGCCGCCGTCGAGCCGATTTCAAACGCGCCGCCCTGGATCCAGACCATGACCGGCAGGCCTGCGGTGCCGGGGCCGGGCGTCCAGACATTGAGGTTCAGGCAGTCCTCGCCACCCAGCGCGGTGTCCCACTCGCTGCCCGCACTTTCCGGGGGAGCCAGCTGGAAAGGGGCTGCGCCGTACTGGGTGGCGTCCCGGATGCCGCTCCAGGGCTGCACCGGCTGGGGCGGACGGAACCTGTTTCCACCCGATGTCGTCGCCGCGTACGGAACGCCGAGGAAACGGTGCACCCCGTCGGATACGGTTCCGCGCAGCTGGCCTTGGTTGGTTGTGATGACGGTGTCCATTGCTACCTCCACGCCTGGGGTTGTCCGCGCACGCTCCCACCTTGGCAACCATGGGCGGCCGGGTGCAGGGCCGAAAGTCACCGCTTAGGGAGCAGGCTCCGCTTCCAGCCTTTCCAGGGCGTGGTGCAGCCGTTCGGAACCGCGGCGCTCATCAATAACGATCGACGCGCCCAGCGCCAGCACAATGACCAGCAGGCATACGGGAACCGAGACTCCGGCCGCAGCCAGGCCAACGGCAGCGGCGGTCGCGGCCAGTACCCCCGCGGCGACGGTGATGACAGTGCGGTCGGGACCCACCATGATGCTGTACAGCCAGGTCACTGAGCCCTTGAACAGGGCCACCGGAACGGCGATGCTGGCCACTGCCACTGCGGCGCTGATATGCGCTTCGTGGTCAATGTAGTAGGCGGCGACGTGCAGGCCGGCACCCGTTGCCGCGATCGCGGCAAAGATGGGCATGTGGCCGTAACCGAAGAGGAAGGACCTGTGCCGGCGCAGGTGGAGGGCCCGGCCTGCCGGGAGCATGAAGTAGATCCACCACATGGCAAAGGCCAGCGCAGTTCCGCCGAATCCCACCAGTGCCGCGTCGACGCTCCAGCCGTGGTTGCCCACGATGGCCCGCAGCGTTTCGATGGCACCGATGAGGCATTCACCCAAGGCGATGATGGCCAGCAGCCCGTAGCGCTCGGCAATGTGGTGCGCGTGCCAGGGGGTCCTGGCCCTGCGCTCTGCCGCATAGGGCGTGGCCATCTCCAGCGCAATCAAGGGCACGATCATAAGGAACGTGACGAAGACGTCGGATTCGATAAAAAGAACCGCTATCCACCCGAGCTGCACCAGCGCAAGGTATTTTGCGTAGCGCAGGCAGGTGTGGCGCCGGGCCGGATCCTGCCGCGCGGCCCGCAGCCACTGAGTGACCAGTGCCAGCCGCATGATCACATAGCCGCCAACCATCACGGCGTTGTCCACGTGGTCCCCGTCCACCAGCGAGTGGAACATGGGCTCGATCCCCATGGCGAGGATCAGGACCCCCACGATCTGGATCATCGTGACCACGCGGAAGATCCAGTCATCGGTGTCGTAGGCGCTGGCGAACCATGTGAAGTTGATCCACGCCCAGATCACGGCGAACATCGCGAATAAGAACCCCAGCAGGCCGGGGACAAAGTGGGCTGCCGCGATTTCGTGGGCGAACTGGCTGCCCGCCACGCCGAACGCGATCACAAACGTCAGGTCGAAAAAGAGCTCAAGCGGGGTGGCGGCGCGGTGTTTCTCATGCGGGTCCCGGCCGCCCATGCGCGCCATGGCATGCCGGAGGGGGTTGGAGGACATATGTCAAAGCTACACGCGTCCCAATGCGTCGATGTCTTCAAGGAAGTCCTGGTGCACTTCGGCGCTGACGGTGGTGCGGGTGTCGGCGATGGCGTCGAGGTAATCCTGCGTGGAAGGCCCCTTCCGGACGGCCTCGCGGACAGACGCGGTACCGCCGGAAGCCAGCCCGCCGTCGTCGTACACTGCCTTCTCCAGCGCACGCTGGGAGGCGCTCCGCGCCGCGTACTCGATGTCCGCGGGGGAGAAGCCCTCGGTCTTGTCCACCAGCAGCTCCACGTCTACGGCGTCCACCACGGGGGCGGGGATGAAGCGCTGCCACATGGCTTCACGGGCTTGCCGGTCGGGCAGCCCGATGGGGATGACGTAGTCGAACCGGCCGTGGCGCAGGAAGGCCGAATCCAGGGCGCGGATGAAGTTGGTGGCGCAGACCAGCAGCCGGCCGGGTTGTTCGCGGAAGGCCGGGATGATCTTGAGGAGCTCATTGGTGACGCCCTGCAGCGGTGACGGCGGCTCGCCCGAGCGCTGGGCGGCGATCTCCTCCACCTCGTCGATGAACACCACGGCGTGCTCCAGCTCGGCGATCTCCAGGAACGTTTCGCGCAGTGCGCCGGCCAGGCCCTGCGGGTCGGCGGCAAGACGGGAGGGGAAAACCTCCACGAAGGGCCATTCCAGGCGGGAGGCGATGGCTTTGGCGAAGGTGGTCTTGCCGGTACCGGGAGGGCCAAAGAGGACGACGGCGCGCGGCGGCACAACGCCGAATTCATCGGCGAGATCCGCTTCAGCGAGCGGGAGGACCAGGCGGCGCTCCAGCAGTTCCTTCTCCTTGCGCATGCCCGCCACGTTTTCCCAGAGGTCCCGCGCCAGGACCCGTCCGCCGAGCTGGCCCAGCGCGCCAAGCTCCTGCCGCTGGACGGGAATGGTGCGTTCGAAGTAGCGCAGGTTCTTCTTCAACGCGAAGCCGCGGCTGAGGAACGCCTCCACCCGGGTTTCCGATTCCGGCATGAGGGCCGAGAGCTTGTTCAGCCCGTGGGGCGCCATCCGGTTTTCGACCGCGGCCAGCAGTGAAGTGCCGATGCCCCGGCCGCGGTACTCAGGCAGGGTAGCAAGGAAGACGATCCAGCCTTGGTCGTGGGCTGCGCGTCCGACGGCGGCACCCACCACCTGCTCGCCCTGCACCGCCACCACGGCGTGGTCCTTCTCGCAGGATGCCAGCACCTCCGATAGGGCATAGACAGGCTCGACGTTGTTCGCCTTGAGGCTCTCCCAGAGGTGCAGGATCCCGTCCAGGTCTGCCGAATGGAAATCCCTGATGCGCCAGTTGGTCATGGGTTACTCCCGGGTGGTTCGTCGTTGAACTGCGTCGCTGGCCCGCACAGAGCAGCAAGGTAAAGCGCTCTGCTGAGCATAAGCGATCAGCCCGCGACGAAGGGTTGCGGGGACGTTGCATTACATGACGGCCAACTGGCCAGTGGTCAGACCTTGATCGGAACAGGATGCACTTCGTCTGCGGGGTGGCCCGCGCGCTCATGGATACGCCGCACAGCGTCAGCAGAGGGGGCTTCTGACAGGCAGTAGACAAAACCTGATTCGGGATCGGCCCAAGCCGATTTGAAGTCCACGCTCTCGTCGTCTTGAATGGCAAGGTCCGCGTTGTGGGCCTCCTGGAGGGCCTCCTTGGTGATTCCGACCATATTGTGGTGGACGTCCATGAATTCCGGCATGTTCTTTGTGCTCCTTGGTTCATCGTTGAAACAGCAGGATGTCGCTGAGGCTAGCCCTAAGCCCGTGGGCCGTCAACAGGGAGGGCGCAGGCCCGTCAGACTCCCAGCGTGGCCAGCGAGTTCCGGAGGGTGTCCGCGGAATGCTGCAGGGCCACCACTTCGCCGTCGTCCATGGGCATCTCAAGGACGGTGTGGACGCCGCCGCGTCCCACAACGCTCGGCAGCGAGAGCGCCACCCCCGAAATCCCGTGCTGCCCGTCCAGGACCGTGGACACCGGCAGCACCGCGTTCTCATCCCGAAGGAGTGCTTCCACGATGCGTGCGCCGGAGAGTCCTATGGCGTAGTTGGTTGCGCCCTTTCCGGCGATGACCTTGTAGGCCGCCTGGGTCACTTCGCGTGCAGTCTCGGCAAGGTACCCGGGGGTGAAGACGCGCTCGCCGTCCACCTTCCAGTCACGGACGGGGATGGGGCCGATGGTGGCGGTGGACCAGGCCGGGAACTCCGTATCACCATGCTCGCCCACGATGCTGGCGTGGACGCTGGCCACAGCCACCCCGGCACGCCGTGCCAGCAGCCAGCGCAGCCGCGAGGTATCCAGGACAGTGCCGGAGGAAAAGATGCGTCCCGTTGGAAGGCCGGAGATTTTCTGCGCCGCCACGGTGAGCACGTCGCAGGGGTTGGTGACCAGGACGTAGACCGCGTTCGGGGAGCGCTCGAGCAGCCGCGGCATGAGGTCTTCCAGGATCCGGACGTTGGTTCCGGCCAGGTCCAGGCGCGTCTGGCCCGGCGCCTGCTTGGCCCCGGCGGTAATCACGACGACGTCCGCACCCTCCGTCACCGCGATGTCACCGCCGCCGGTCATTGAGGCAGCGGCTGCAGCGAACTGGGTGCCGTGCGCCAGGTCCAGGACTTCGGCCCCGGCCTTGGCGGCATTGACGTCGAACAAGGTGATGTTGCTGGCCGAACCACGGATGAGGGCGGCGTACGCCAGGGAGGTCCCCACGCTCCCGGCCCCGACAATGGCGAGTTTAGATCCTGACATGAAGTACCTCGTCTTCCCCGGCCCGGAGCTGGGCCCGCGCTGATGGTGCTGCTGCCGGCAATCGCTTTTATGCTACCGAGCGCGGGAGCCTGCGGGGCAAGAGCGTAGGCGGCACCGTTGAGAGTGTCTGGCCCGAGGAGTAGCGTGTGAGCCACTTCACCCACACCCGTTCAGGAGCAACCATGCCAAATCTGGGACGCCGGCTCGCTGCCGTGACTGCAGCACTGGCGATGAGCGTGACCACCAGTGCCATCGTGAGTCCTGCCGCTTCCGCCGACGAGCGGCAAACCCAAAAAGCACCCAAAGCCACCGGGTACGGCGGGGCTGTCAGCACCGTGGACCCCGAAGCCTCGGCGGCGGCCATCGAAGTCCTCCGCGAGGGCGGCAACGCCGTGGACGCCGCCGTCGCGGCGGCAGCCACCCTGGGCGTCACCGAGCCTTACAGCGCCGGCATCGGCGGGGGCGGGTACTTCGTGTACTACGACGCCGCCAGCGGCAAAGTCAGTACCATCGACGGCCGCGAGACGGCCCCGGCGGCCATGCCCCGGGACGGTTTCATAGACCCGGCCACAGGGGCGGCGTATCCGTTCCGCAAGCAGGCAACGAGCGGCATGTCAGTGGGTGTGCCGGGCACGCCCGCCACCTGGGAGCGCGCACTGGAGCGCTGGGGGAGCGTCAGCCTCGAGGACGCGCTTGAACCGGCAATCGACGTTGCCAGCAGGGGCTTTGTTGTGGACGCCACGTTCCAGCTGCAGACGCAGGACAACAAGGACCGCTTCCAGCCCTTTACGTCCACCAGTGAGCTCTTCCTGCCGGGCGGTGAGGCGCCGGCCGTGGGGACAATCTTCAAGAACCCCGCCCTCGCGGAAACGTACAAGCTGCTGGCCAAGAAGGGAATGAAGGCCTTCTATAAAGGTCCCCTTGCAAAAGAAATCGCGGACACCGTCCAGAACCCGCCGATGGTTCCGGGCTCCACCCTGCCGGGTCCCGCCGGCGTGATGACCACCAAGGACCTCAAGGATTACGAGGCGCTGGACCAGGATCCCACCCACGTGAACTACCGCGGCTACGACGTCTACGGGATGGCCCCCTCCAGCAGCGGCGGAACCACCGTGGGTGAGGCGCTGAACATCCTGGAGGTGTTCGATCTTCCGTCCCTGAAGACTGACGTGCCCAAGGTGCTGCACCACTACCTTGAGGCCAGCGCCCTTGCCTTCGCGGACCGCGCCAAGTACGTGGGCGATCCCGCCTTTGTGGACGTTCCCACGGCGGCGCTCCTGGACCCTGTGTTCGGCAAGGAGCGGGCGTGCGAGATCAATCCGCTGCAGGCGGCGGCTCCCAAGCCTTTGCAGACTGCCGGGGACGTCACCTCGTACGACGGCGTGTGCCCGGTGAAGCCGGCAGCGCTCGCCGATGAGAAGGACACCGAGAACATTTCCACCACCAACCTGACCGTTTCAGACAAGTGGGGCAACGTGGTGGAGTACACCCTCACCATCGAGCAGACCGGCGGGTCCGGCATTGTGGTTCCGGGACGCGGCTTCATCCTCAACAACGAGCTCACGGACTTCTCGGTGGTGTACAACGAGACGGATCCCAACCGGATCCAGCCGGGCAAGCGGCCGCGCTCGTCCATGTCGCCAACCATCGTGCTCAAGGAAGGCGAACCGTTTGTGGCACTCGGTTCCCCGGGCGGCTCCACCATCATCACCACGGTCCTGCAGACGCTCATCAACCGCATCGACCTGGGGATGGGCATCTCGGAGGCCCTGGCCGCGCCCCGCGCCGCGCAGCGGAACACGGAGAATGTTACGGCTGAGCAGGCGTTCATCGATCAGTATGGTTCCGCCCTGACCTGGACGTACAAGCACAAGCTTGTGGCAGCCGGCGCCCCCGGAACATCGGCGGCAGAAATCGGCGCCGCCACCGCCATCGAGTTCCTGGATGACGGGCTGGTTGTCGCCGCGGCCGAGCCGGCACGGCGCGGCGGCGGATCGGCCATGGTGGTGAACCCCTCGAAGTAGTTGGTCCGCTGCCGCTTGAGGCGGCGGGCGTTAAACCCCGACGGCGGCACCCGGGTTCTGTAGCTCCAGAACCTGGGTGCCGCCGTCGGACATTAAGTACCGGGGCTACTTCTTGAAGGTGGCCGCGGGCGGGTTGGCGATGACGGGGGAGATGCCGGTGAAGCCTTCGCGGGTTTCGGCGATGTCGCGGATGCGTTTGCGGCAGGCGTACCAGCCGAACACCATCAGGACGGAGGCGATGGCGGTGACCAGCATGGTGAGCGGGGAGTCGATGAAGACCATGACCAGCACGCCCACCAGGAAGAGCAGGGAGAGGTAGCCGGTGTAGGGGGCGCCGAACATGCGGAAGGAGGGGCGTTCCAGCCAGCCCTTGTCCGCCCAGCGTTCGAGCTGGATCTGGCACAGGACGATCGTTGCCCAGGTCATGATGATGCCCACGGAAGCCACGTTCAGCACGATCTCGAAGGCCTGGGCCGGGACGAGGTAGTTCAGCGGGACGCCCAGGAGGGAGACGGCGGCGGTGATGGCGATGCCGCCGTAGGGGACGCCGGCTTTGTTCATGCGGGAGGCGAACTTGGGGGCGGAGCCGTTGACGGACATGGAGCGCAGGATCCGGCCGGTGGAGTAGAGGCCGGCGTTGAGGGAGGACAGGGCGGCGGTGAGGACCACGAGGTTCATGATGACGTCCACGCCCTGGATGCCGATGGAGCCGAAGAAGGTCACGAAGGGGCTGACGCCTTTTTCGTAGGCGGTGTAGGGCAGCAGCAGGGCCAGCAGGATCACGGAGCCGACGTAGAACACCGCGATGCGGAAGACCACGGAGTTGATGGCCTTGGGCATGATCTTTTCGGGGTTTTCGGTTTCGCCGGCTGCGGTGCCGACGAGTTCGATGGAGGCGTAGGCGAAGAGGACGCCCTGCATGAGGATGATCATGGGCAGCAAGCCGTTGGGGAAGACGCCGCCGTTATCGGACAGCAGGCTCAGGCCCACCTGCTGGCCGTCCACGGGGGTGCCGAAGATGACGAAGTAGGTGCCGACGATGAGGAAGATGACCAGGGCGGCGACCTTGATCAGGGCGAACCAGAATTCCATTTCGCCGAAGACCTTGACCGAGACCAGGTTCAGGCACAGGACCACCACCAGGGCGATCAGGGCCCAGGCCCATTGCGGGACGGCTGCCATCCAGGGGATGTAGTTGCCGAAGAAGTTCATGTAGAGGGCGGCGGCGGTGATGTCCACGATGGTGGTGGTGGCCCAGTTGATCCAGTAGAACCAGCCGGAGACGAACGCGGCCTTTTCACCGAAGAATTCGCGGGCGTAGGAGACGAACGAGCCCGACGAGGGGCGGTGGAGGACCAGTTCGCCCAGGGCACGCAGGATCAGGAACGCGAAGAACCCGCACACTGCGTAGGCGATGACCAGGGACGGGCCGGCCGCGTTGAGCCGGCCGCCCGCGCCGAGGAACAGCCCGGTGCCGATCGCGCCGCCGATCGCGATCATCTGGATCTGCCGGGGCTTCAGGTTCTTGTGGTAGCCCTTGTCCTCGGCATGCAGGGCGGTTTCGGAGGCGTGCGCGTGGCCGCCGTCGATGACGTGGTCGGGTAAGGGGGCATTAGTCATGGGGTTTGTCCTTTGGGCTACTTGCTGAGGTTGGCGAGGCGTTCGGGGCTGAGGAGTTCCTGGAGCTGCGCATCTGTGAGAAGGCCGTGTTCCAGGACCAGTTCGGCCACACCCTTGCCGGTTGCGAGTGCTTCCTTGGCGATGGCGGTGGCGGTGGCGTAGCCCAGGTGGGGATTGAGGGCTGTGACCAGGCCGATGGACTGTTCCACGGTGCGGCGGAGGTGTTCGGTGTTGGCGGTGATGCCCCGGATGCAGCGGGCCGTAAGGGTGCGGCACGCGGCTTCCAGGTGGGAGATGCTCTTGTGGAGGCTGTGGACGATGATCGGCTCGAAGGCGTTGAGCTGGAGCTGTCCGGCTTCGGCCGCCATGGTGATGGTGACGTCGTTTCCGATGACTTCGTAGGCCACCTGGCTGACCACTTCCGGGATTACCGGGTTGATCTTGCCGGGCATGATGGAGGAGCCGGACTGGACGGCCGGCAGGTTGATTTCGCCGAAGCCGGCGCGCGGGCCGGAGGAGAGCAGGCGGAGGTCGTTGCAGGTCTTGGACAGTTTCACGGCCACGCGCTTCAGCACACCGGACAGGTGGACGAAGGCGCCCACGTCCTGGGTGGCTTCGATGAGGTCAGGGGCCGTCACCAGGGGGAGCCCGGTCACTTCCGCGAGGTGCCGGCAGGCGGCTTCCGCGTAGCCTGCCGGGGCATTCAGGCCGGTGCCGATGGCGGTGGCCCCGAGGTTGATCTCGTGGATCAGCAGTTCAGCCTCGGCCAGGCGCAGCCGGTCCTCGCCGATGGTGATGGCGTAGCTGCCGAATTCCTGGCCCAGAGTCATCGGAACCGCGTCCTGCAGCTGGGTGCGGCCCATCTTCACTATCGTGCGGAATTCAAGGGCCTTTGCGGCGCAGGCTTCCTCCAGCCCGGCCAGGGCAGCCAGCAGTTCCCGGGCCGCGAAGATGGTGCCCAGCTTCACCGCCGTGGGGTACACGTCGTTCGTGGACTGGCTGAGGTTGACGTGGTCGTTGGGGTGCAGGCGGGCGTAGTCGCCCTTGGGGTGGCCGAGGATTTCGAGGGCGCGGTTGGCGATCACCTCGTTGGCGTTCATGTTCGACGACGTCCCGGCACCGCCCTGGATGACGTCCACCACGAACTGGTCGGCAAACCGGCCGTCCAGGATGTCGCGGCAGGCCAGCTCGATGGCATCGGCGCGTTCTGCATCCAGCAGGCCAAGTTCCCGGTTCGTGCGGGCGGCTGCGAGCTTGACTGCGGCCAGGCCGCGAACCAGGTGCATGTTGGAGGACAGCTTCTGGCCCGTGATGGGAAAGTTTTCCACGGCGCGGAGGGTATGGACGCCCCAGTAGGCGTCCGCGGGTATGTCGCGGTCGCCGAGCAGGTCGTGTTCGGAGCGGGTCAGTGCTGGGGCGGTGGTATCGATGGAGGTCATGTGTCCTTACGGGGCTTCGTTGACGGGTGTGGACAGTTGGTTCAGGAAGTCGGTTGCCTGCAGCAGGCCCACAGGATGCCCGCCACCGAGAACCGGTGCCGTGGCAAGGGGAAGGAGCGGTGAAGCATCTACGCCCAGCGCCTCAAGCAGCCTGACGATGGCCGGCATCCGGGCGCGGTCGCCGCCGTCGGAAATCTTCACGGCCACCGAGCGGCCATCCGCCAGGCCCACCAGTTGGACGCCTTCAAAGCCGTCCTTCGCCACCGCGCCCGGAAGTAGGCGCATCAGCTCGGTGACGTCGCGGCCTTCCCCGGCCACCATCTCCGGGTGGCGCTGCATGGCGAGGCCGACGGCGGCTGCCGCAGTCCCGTCGTCGTCCGCGGCGGCGCGGGCAATGAGGCCGAAGGCGCGGGCCATGCCGCGCAGCGTCATGGCAAATAATGGCGTGCCGCAACCATCGGTGCTGAGGGCGAGCGGTTCCTCGCCCGTCAGCTCGGTGACGGTCCCGGCAACCAGTTGCTGCAGCGGGTGCGAGGGGTCAAGGTAGCCCTTGACCGGCCAGCCGTTGATGATGCACGTTGCCGCCATAGCCGCATGCTTGCCCGAGCAGTTCTGGGTGAGCTGCGTGGCGCGGCCCCCGTTGCGCAGCCACTCCTCGCGTTCCGCCGGGCCGTAGGGGAGGTCCCGGCTGTTCGCAAAATCGCTGACGCTGAGGCCGTGCTGTTCGAGGATCCGCAGGGCTCCCTGGCGGTGCTTTGCGCCACCCGAGTGGCTCGCGGCGGCCAGGGCCAGGAGTTCGGCCGGGAGGTCCAGGCCGGCGCGGACCATGGCTACGGCCTGCAGCGGTTTGAGGGAGGACCGGGGGTAGAACGGCGCCAAGGGTTCGCCTGCAGCCGCCGCTGTGGTGCCGTCCGACTCGAGGGCGATGGCCGATCCGTAATGGATGCTTTCCACCAGCCCGTCGCGGGTGGCGGTGACCAGGGGAGCGTGCTGCGGAAGCAACGCAGCAACGCTGTGGGCAGCAGAAAGCACAGGGGAGGGCATGGATTCCTTGGGTGGGGTACTTGGCGGTGGCTAGTTGTTGAGGATGGAGTCGAGGGCCTGGCCCACGGCGTGGAGGTGGTGGGCCATGGCTTTCCGCGCCGCTTCCGGGGAGCCGGCCTCGATGGCGGAGAGGATTTGTTGGTGTTCCACATCTGAGGCGTGCTGCCTGTCCGCCACCATGTTCAAGGTTTCGGACTGGTGGGCCAGGGCGCCGCGGATGTCCGCCACCACGCTGGCGAACACCTTGTTGCCGCTGGCGCCGGCGATGGCAGCGTGGAAGCTGGAGTCCAGCGAGACCCAGGATTCCGGATCAGTCTCGGTGGCCATGGCGGCCACCAGGTGCCGAAGGGTTTCCAGTTCCTCCTCGGTCCGCCGCTCGGCGGCCAACCCGGCGGCCGGGATTTCGATGTGCGGCCTGGCTTCTGTGAGGTCACGGGCCGAGTACTGGCCCAGCGTGAGGTCGTTCGCCACCTTGTCGGCAACGACGAACGTCCCCTTCCCCGTTTTGGTGACCGTCAGGCCCAGGGCGGTGCAGGAGCGGAGGGCTTCCCGGATCACCGAGCGGCTGACTCCGTACTGCTGCGAAAGCGTGGCCTCGGAGCTGAGCTTGCTGCCCACGGGAACCAGTCCGGACTCGATGTCCCGCCGGATGGCGTTGAACACCGCTTCGGCAGCGCTGAGCCGCGCGAGGGGTGCAGGCTGTCCTGCTGTCCGGCTGTCTGACAGGTTCACGCTTTAAATATGGCAGGGGTCACAGCGGGTGTCAATGCGTGACGGATTCGCAGGGAGACTCTCAATTTTTACCCAAGAGCCTCCCGCATCAGGGTTCCGCCCCGTAGCCTGCTGCCATGGATGAATACTCGGAGGAACTCGTCAATCTTGCTTTCATGGCTTTGGATCACGCAATTGATTCAGTGGTCTCGTCCGGAACGGATCTGGTGCCGTTTGTAATCCGGGAGCGTGGCGGGCAGCGGAACCTGCAGAGGTACCTCGTGGAAGGTCAGCTTGAGGCAGGCGTTGTGGCCGCCCGGCAGTCGCTTATGCAGGAACCACTCTCAGATCGCGTCGCCCTTGCCTGGGACGGCTACATGACAACGTCGGAGGGGCGGCAGGAAGCCGTCTTCGTTGAGTCCTACGAGCAGGGCACGCCCGCCGGGTTCATCATGGCCCAGCGGTACCAGCGCGCCGGGTTCCTCAAGAAGAAGCGGGAGTCCGTGGGCAATCCCGCCCTCGTGGAGAAGAATACGGCCCCGCTCTTCTAGCAGTATTGCGCTTCATTCCATGCGCACGCGCTGTCAGCGTGGTTGCGGCAACGGATTCCCTGAGCGCTTCCTCTGCTGGGCCCAGGCCCATGACATCCAGGACCGGACCTACAGACCGAGCCCCCAGTCGCAGCCCCCGTCCAAGTCTTGGACGTCTTTAGGTACGTTCGTACCGAAAGGGCTCTATGCGGCGAGGGCGTAAGGCTTCTATAGTCAGAGGAGGCCCTAACCGGTACGTTCGTTCCTACGGAGGTTGAGACGGATACTTTTATTGAAGGCCTCGCGGCCCAGGTCCGCGCGCGCCGCGCAGTCCTCCGACTGACACAGCACGACCTCGCCGATATGGCAGGCGTCTCCGAGCGTTTCGTGCGTTTCGTGGAGCAGGGGAAACCGAGCGTTCAGCTTGACTCCCTGGTGGCGGTACTTGAGACGCTGGGCCTCGAATTGCAGGTCGCAACGCGTTCAAGCCCTGCCGCCCGCGCCCTCTCCGTGCCGCCAGTCGGGGGACGGCGCTGAACAGTGAGGCACCGCATCGCGGACATCTACAAAGCGGGCGTGCTGGCCGCACGGCTCGAAAGGCACGACGGCGGCACGCGGTTCAGCTACTTGCCCGCCTACCTCAAAACAGGGGGAGCCGCCGTCGCCACGTCCTTGCCGCTCAGCAGCGAGCCGGTCCTTTCTGCCGCGGGGGCGGCGCGCCCTATTTCACAGGCCTTTTGCCCGAGGGCCGCCGCCTTAATGCGCTGCGGCGCTCGATCAAGACCAGCGCTGACGACGACCTCTCCCTGCTCATCGCAGCCGGAGCGAATCCCGTGGGAGACGTGCAGATCGTGGGCCATGGGGAGCGCCTGGACCCGGATGACCACGCGGTGCCGCTGGACCCGAAACAGGCGGTGGACTTCGACCAGCTGCTGGGGGACCCCGACATGATCGATCCGGTGGCCTTGGCCGGCGTGCAGGACAAGCTGTCCGCCGGAATGATTTCGGTGCCTGTAACAGCGACCGGACGCCAGTTCATCCTCAAGCTCAACGCGCCAGAGTTCCCGCACGTGGTGGAGAACGAGTTTGTGATGTTCCGCTATGCGGCCAAACTTCGGATCCCGCTGAGCCGTGTTCGGCTGATCCGGGATGTTGCGGGCCGGCCGGGGCTGCTGGTGGAGCGTTTCGACCGCATTCCGGTGCCCGGCGGCGGACCGGACGAGGTGCGGCGGCTGGCAGTAGAAGACGGCGCCCAGGTGCTGAAGCTGTACCCGGCGGACAAGTACAACGTCGGCTACAGCAGGGTCTGCCACGCGCTTGCAGGACATTGCTCCGCACCGCTTCCCGCCCTGAGGAATCTCGCCATCCAGGCCGCCTATGCCTGGCTGACAGGCAACGGCGACCTGCACGCCAAGAACGTGTCCATGGTCCAGCAGGCCGACGGCGAGTGGACCATAGCTCCCGTGTACGACATTCCCTCCACAGTGGTTTATGGAGACAAAACGCTGGCGTTGACCCTCGACGGAAAACGGACCGGAATCTCCCGCCGCCATTTCCTGGGTTGGGCTGCCGAGATGGGACTAACCGACCGTGCCGCCGCCCAGGCAGCGGATATTGCCTTGAAGGCGGCCGCCCCTCTCATCGCGGACCTGGAGGCGGGCACCGCCTTCCGCGGCCTGGATGGAAGCGGGGCAAGGAATGCCGACGACGGCGGATCGCCGTTTTCGGGCCCGGTCACCAGGGATTGGATCAAGGAGCTGAAGCACCGGCGCCGCCTGCTGGAAGGCTGACCCGCACTGTTAGCGGCGCCGCTAAGGGCCGTCGTACCACCTGAGGACCCGCAGTGCGCGGAGGGTGTTCCAGCGGCTTGGCTGTCCGTCGCCTGCTTCCAGCGGGAAGTGGACCTTGCCGGGGTGGGTGTTTTCCAGGAGCCAGGTGCCGTTCGGCTGCTGCTTGCAGCGGACCACGTCCACTGCTTCCGCCAGGCGCTTGTCCGGTCTGCCGCCGGCGGACCGGAAGTAGTCCAGCCCGCGGAGAACGTCGTAGAACCACCGGGTGGGGTAGGAGAACTGGAGCCAATCGTTACTAATCAGGGCGCCGGTGGATTTCCGCCTCAGCAACCGCCGTTCCAGCAGGTATTCCTCTCCCCGGCGCCGGGCCTCACGGGATTCCGGGGTTCCGCCGGTTGCCCGTTCATGCCCCACGAGCCCTTCGAGGACGCAGATGGTGGTGTGGAACGAGGAACGCGTCGAGCCCCGCTCGGCCTCGCAGTTCCAGCCGCCGTCAGCGAGTTGCTCCCGGGCCAGCCGCTCCACCACCCGGTCCACGTTTTCGCCGAAGTAGGCCCCGAGCGCCACAGCCATTCCGTTGATGCAGGGTTCGACTTCGCCGTCGAAAAACGGCTGGTTGCCTTCCTCCCAGCGGCTGTTCTCCCGGACCAAGGTGACCGCCCGGCAGGCTTCCCGGCTGTCAGGCCTGAGGCCGAAGTCGCGCAGGAGCAACAGACTGTAGGTGGTTGCAGTCCAGGGCTGGCCGTCGGGGTCGTCGTCGAGTGCCGGCCAGTACGTGCCGCCGTCCCATTGCCCGTCCGCCCCCTGCAGCGCGAGCAGCCGGGCACCCCAGCCCCGGGTGGCCACCAACTCCCGCTCGGCGAGAAAAACCTCGGGCGAAGCGTCAGTGAGGTCGCGGAGGACCTGCCAGCGGAGTGCGGGATCGGAATCGAGCAGCCACGCTCTAACGTCCACGACGGGAAGAGCCTAAAGGTGCTGGATGCCGGCCCGCTGCATGGCGTCCTTGTAGATCTCCACACTCTTGGCCAGCAGTTCTTCCTGCTTGGCCTCGGAGACAGCGAAGGCGCGCCCACCCAGGGCGGAGGCCTTGTACACCTTGATGCCGCTGTTCCTGAGGGATTGGTGGTAGGTCTTCTCGAAGAGGGTGAGGAAGGTCGAGGCATCGGTGCCGTGGGCGATGATTGCCGAGACCCGGGAGTTGATCTTGAGGAACTGCCGGAAGGGGCGGAGTCCGTCCGTCTTCTCCTGCACATTGAGAGCCGAGGGCATGTCAGGGTCGCGGACCCAGGGGTAGGCGTTCCAGGGCATCACATAGCGGGGATCGAGTTCCGCCAGTTCGTAGATCTGGGTGGCCCGGCGGGCGGCCTCGTCGTCGTTGTAGTGCGAGACGAAGCCGGACTCGGTGCCTTTCCCGGGGCTGACCTGCAGGCTGACGATCCGGCACTCATCCTCGTCATGCACAGGGTCGATATAGGGGACGACAGACCCTGGCTTCTTTTCCATCAGTTCATCGCAAAGCTGGGTTACCTTCGCGATGTTCGGTTCCTGTAGCAGGGCCTTTTTCTCGTCCCAATCAATCGTCACGATTTCTCCCTCAGCAGCAAGGCGTCCAGAATCAGGCGTCTTAGGCCACTCTACGCTTCCGGGCTGAAGGGTGGGCAGGCGGAGTTCTCTCTCCCTTGTCCAGGCACAGCGTGACGATGCTCCTCCGGAGGCCCATGGCGGGCGGCTTCCCCCTCCTCACGCCTCAGGGAATGCCGGTGGTGGCGCGCTTCGTTGCCCTGACGCGTTGCCGGTATTGACGACGACGACGTGACGGCGCCCCGCCGGCAACATCAGGCGCTGGCCTGGATGGTGGACTCGCCTCCAGCGGCAGGTCAACGGGCGCTCCACCAACCAGTGGTGCGCCAGCCAGCACGGTTCCGGGCAGTGGTGGTGCGGTGGAGTGGTAGGTGTGGCCGGTGGGTGTTCGGAGTTCGACTGAGTGGCGCTGCCCCGGCTGGGTATCTGGCCGGGCGGTCCAGCCGGGGTTTTCCTTGGTGTGGTTGCAGGCTTCGCAGAGGCCTTGGCCGTTGTGGCTGGTGGTGGGTCCGTTGGTGTGCCAGGGGATGATGTGGTCGTGGTGGCGGATCGGGGCGTCGCAGTAGGGCGTGCGGCAGGTGTCGTCCCGGACCTGGAGGAAGCGGCGGAGCCCTGGCGGGAAGAGCCGGGCCTTGGAGTCCATCGCGACCAGTTCACCCTCCGCCGGGGCCGTGTAGAGCCGGCGCAGCCAGACCTGAAGCCCGGTATTCTCCGCGCTGCCCGCGGACCCGGAATCAGTTGCCGGACCAGCTGCCCCGGGGCCGGCAGATTCCGGTCCGGCTGCTGCGCCGAGTACTGCTTTCCTGGCCCATTGGGCGGGGACGGTGCCGTAGCCGGTGAGGCGGGCTGGTTCGGCGTCGGCCTGGAGGAGGGTGCGGTCGGTCATGACGAGCTGGATGTCGATGCCGGAGATCCCGGCCGGGGTGCCGGTGAGGCACTCAACCAGGCGGTCGGCCATGATCTGGCCCTTGCCCCGGCCGTCCCGCGTGGCCCGGCCGTCCCGCGTGGCCCGGCCGTCTCCGGTGGCCCGGCCGTCTCCGGTGGCCCGGCCGTCTCCGGTGGCCCGGCCGTCTCCGGTGGCCCGGCCGTCTCCCGTGGCTCGGACGTCTCCGGTGGCTCGGATGGTGTCAGCGTGCCGGGTCAGGGCCGTGTAGGCGGCAACGCCCTGGGCGACCGGAAGCAGGGCGGTCAGCCGGGTCATGGTGTCCGGTGCCGGGCGCAGCGTCACGGTCCGCTCGTTGGCGGCCAGGGACGCCCGCTGCGCGACCGAGGCCGGGTCCCGCCGGTACGCCGCGGCCCGGACGGCCGCGGTCACGGCCCGGTCCCCGGCGCCGGCCAGGGACCCTGTATCGGCGGCGAGTTCCTCGTCCACGGCGCACCGGTCCTCGGCAGACAGGCACGCGGTTTCCTTCACCACGAGGGTGGCGCGCCATTCGTTCAGCTGCCCGGACTCCAAAGCGGCCAAGGTCCGCGGCATCTCGGTGGCCAGTGCCCTGGCAAGGCCCAGGAGCCTGCCTCCACGGGCCGGGGACTCCCGACGCGCCAGCGCTATCTCGGCCCCCACACCCACACCCCGGTCAGCGGCAGGGACGCCGGCGGCGGCCTGTTCCCGCCGCACTCCGAGGTCGTAGGCCACTGCGATCCGTGCCTGCTTCGCGGCGATCAACGACTTCAGATCCTCAAGCCCTCGGATCTGGTCAATCATGCCCTGACCATCAGGGGCTGGGCGGACGGTAGCCACGGCGCGAAGGACTTCGGCAACACAAGGCCCAGGGAGGCCTCCCGCACCCAGCCCCACTGCCGCCGTCGTCACCGCTTCCATACAGAGAGTCTTCCAGCTGGGACTGACAAAATCCGGCCAGCCGGAACCTATGTGGATAAGCGAGGCAAAGCCAGTCCGCGGACCGTCCTGTTCGGACGGTACCGGGAGGCCGTGCTGTTCAATGAAGGAATGCAGTTCGACAGAAAAGGCCTCAAGCTCGAAGGCTTCTCCGGCTTCCGGCCAATCGACGCGCTCGACGCCATGCGGATCCCCCAGGGAACCGGGCTCTTCGCTGTGCTGGCTCCGGAAGGGTTCCGGCCCCGCTTCCTCAAGACAAGCACCGCCGGCGTCTTCAAGAAAAAGGACCCGTCGCTCCCGGAAGCTGCCCTGGCCGCCGAATGGGTGGACAGTGCAGCAGTCCTTTACCTGGGCAAAGCAGGCCCCGGTAGCAAAGGCAACCGCGGCCTGAGGCGGCAGATCCAGGAATTCCTGGACTTTGGGCAGGGCAAGCCGCCGGGGCACTGGGACGGCCGGCTCATCTGGCAGCTCGCGGACGCTGAAAAGCTGGTTATCGCGTGGAAGGAACTGCCCGCGGAACAGCTCACCAAAGCCGAGGCGGACTGCCACGCAGCCTTCATCGAAGGGTACGGACAACTGCCCTTTGCCAACCTGGTGAGGGCCCGCGCCAAGGGCTAGGAAGGCACCATACCTACGCCAATCCGCCGTCGTACGTAAAACGCCCGCCAAGCAGCGTTGCCGCCACCGGCATTGCCGCGAACACCTCATCAGGCACCGCCAGGGGATCCCCGTCGAGGAGCGCCAGGTCAGCCGCGTGGCCAACAGCAACACGGGAACGGCCCCGCGCCGAGGCAGTAAGGGCCTGCTCCCGCGTGATCGCTTCCCGGGGATGCCACGGCGCGCGCCCATCGCCGCGCGCCCGCAAGACAGCGGCGGACATTGCCAGCCACGGTTCGAGCGGCGCTACGGGTGCATCCGAGCCCAGCAGCAGCGACGCCCCGGCATCAAGCAGCGACCGCAGCGGAAAGGCCCGCTCCGTCCGCCCCGCCCAGTTGGTTTCGGCGGCGTCGCGGTCGTCCAACGCGTGCACAGGCTGGACGCTCGCCGCCACCCCCAGCGACCCGAAGCGCGCAAAGTCCTCCCTGCGGACGAACTGGGCGTGCTCAATCCGGCCGCCAACCCCGGCACCCTCAAAAGCGTCAAGGGCCACCTGATTGGCAGCGTCCCCAATCGCGTGGACGGCGGGAACAAACCCCGTGTCCCGCGCCCGCTCCAGCAACGCCGTCAGCTCACCAGGATCCACCGTTAGCAGTCCGTGCCCGCCGAAGGGGTAGGGATCCACGCAATAGGCAGTCCGGGTATTAAGGGAACCGTCAATAAGCACCTTCAGCGGTCCCACGCGCAGCAACCGGCGGCCACCGTCGACCTCCTGCCCCGTCCGCATGCCCTCGGCGACGGCGCGTCCAAGGTCCGTCGGGTAGACGCCTGCCTCCACGCGCAAGGCGTCAAACCCGCCGGCGATGCGCCGCAGCCATGGGTCCCGGTTCCATGTCATCTCAAAATCCACCACTCCCACCACGCCGCGGGCGGCCGCTGCGTGGGCGGCGTCGGCCACCCAGCCATCCAGGACGGAGTCCGGCAGGCGTCCCAGTTCACGGGTCAGGGCAAAGGCAGGCTCCTCGCGCAGCAAACCGGAAGCTTCGACCTGCACTCCGTACCGGTTGGCCGCGGCCGAGTTGAGCCATACGCTGTGCAGGTCGTGGCTGACCAGTGCCGTCGGCTGGCCGCCGGTGGCGGAATCCAGCAGTGCCAGGGAGGGCGCGTCGGGCCACAGCGCGTCGCGGAATCCGACGCCGACCGTGGTCACCGCGGGGTCCGCGGCGGGCAGGAGGGAACGGACGACGGCGGCAGCACCTTGGGCGGTAACCGCACCGGAGAGGTCAATCCGGTTGGCGTGCAGCGCCCACTGGGTCATATGGACGTGCTCGTCCCACAGCCCGGGAATCACATAGCGGCCGTCCGCATCAATTAGCCGCGCACCGTCCGGCGACTCGTCGCCAGCACCGATCCGGCTTACGCGGCCGGCGCTGATGTGCACGCTGACGGGAGCGGGGTCCCCCGGAATCCGCACGTTCCCCAGGACAAGATCACTCATGCGGGACCGCGGAGCCGTTCCATCTCGCGGCGGTCCTTCTTGGTGGGCCGGCCGGCACCGCGGTCGCGCTGCGGGAGGCCAAGCGCGGGTGCCACAGGGCGCGGCGGCGTGTGGTCGGTGAAACAGTGGGAGGCCGCCTCGGCACCGACACGTTTGGCAATCAGCCGGCGCACTTCGAGGATGCGTTCATACCCGGACATCCGCACGGTCACGGTGTCGCCCGTGATGAGCGTGGCGGACGCCTTGGCCGGGCTGCCGTTCAGTCGGACATGGCCGGCGCGGCAGGCAGCGGTGGCGGCTGAGCGCGTCTTGTATGCGCGGACGGCCCACAGCCACGCATCGATGCGGACGCTGGCGGGGGAGGAAGGAAGGCTGGTCATGGTTGGCACCGAGTATAGCCCCGGCGCCATGGCCCCAGGGGCCGGGCCCGCCGCCCCTGCCGCCAGCCGCCTCAACTACTCAACAGTCACACTGACCCGCTGCACCATGTTGTTGCCCAGTCCCTGGTAGTTCCAGTTCTGCTCTAAAGGCTGGGTGGCCCCGGTTTCGTCCGTTGCGCGGCAGGAAAGCTCGTGCTCGCCCGGGTCCGCCACCCACGGCAGTGTCCACTTCCGCCACGCGTACCCGCCCGCAGGCTTCTCCAGCTGCGCGGGCAGCCAGGTGCCGTCGACGCCAACCTCCACGCCGGTGACCGCCCCCTCCCCGGACCATGCCCTGCCCTGCAGCAGCACCGGCCCGGGCTTGACTATCCGCTGGCGGGTGAAGAAGTCAGGAATGCCCGGCGGAACCATCAGCGAACGCACCCTGATCCGCGAAACGGGAGTGCCGGCGTCGTCCGCGGACTCCTGGTAGCGGTAGGCAACCTCCTGCTGGTAGCCCCGGAAGGGGGCCGTGACCACCTCAATGGACTCCAGCCACTTCACGCTGGCCATGCCGTACCAGCCCGGCACCACCAGCCGGAGCGGATATCCGTGCTGCGGCGGCAGTTCGCTGCCGTTCATCTTGTAGGCAAGCACGACGTCGGCACGCATCGCTTCATGGATCGGCAGGCTCCGCGCGTAACGCTGCGGGACGCCGCCCTGGACACCTTGGTCCGAACCTGTGAACACGACCTCCACGGCGTGCGGCAGGACGCCCGCCTTTCCCAGGAGGTAGGCGAGCGGAACCCCGGTCCAGTGCGCAGTCCCAACGCCCTCCATGATCCACGGCTGGCTCAGCGGCCTCGGACTCAAGAGGGAGCGCCCGTTCCCAGCGCACTCCAAAGTGACCGGCACCGTGATGGCAGGGTCCTTACGGAGGGCCGCCATGCTCAGTTCCAGGGCCATCTCAACCGCGCCGCCGATCCGGAGGTGCCACGAGGAGGCGTCCATGTCCGGGATGTCGAAATGCGTCAGCACGTAGTGGAGGCCCGGCGGAGTGATGTCCCGTCGGAGTGCCTCCAGCGGCATGGAGTGGTTGCGCGCGCCCAGCTGGAGTTCCTCGCGGGTGAGCGGCCCGGTGGTGGGCCCGGCCGCGGACGGAGCAGGAGGCCCTGGCGCCGCAGCCGGGCCGGAAGGCTGCTGGTTGGTGTAGGTCTGTTTCATGGCGCTGCGACTCTTTCGCCTGGGGGTTCTGCTGTGCGGGGTGGACGCCCCTGCCTCAGGTTTACGCCCGGCCCGCGCGCCCGTCAACGCCCCTCCCGGGAGGTTTAGAGGACCGGCCTGGCCAGGAACTCGGCCAGGGTGATGGGGTCCTGGCCGGTAAGGCCATGGACATCGGGGGAGATCCCTGCCATCTCACCGGCGCCCATGGCTGTATACGTGCTGACCCACGCGTCCACCTGCCAGGGCGGGGCGCTGTAGGAGGCCCGGGAGGCGTACGCCTCCTCCACCGTCTCCGGCTGGTAGGTGATGGTGCGCCCGGTTTGCTGGGTCAGGATTTCGGCGGCGTGCGCCAGGGTCAGTTCCTCCGGCCCGGTCAGGTTGTAGGTGGCGCCCTTGTGGATGGCGGGGTCCCGCAGCACGGCAACAGCGCAGCGGGCAATGTCCTCGCGGGCAACGCCGGAGAAGACCCCGTCCCCGGCCGGACCGCGGATCACGCCGTCCTCCCCGGCCAGCAGCGGCAGGAAATCCAGGTAGAAGTTGTCCCGCAGGAACGTGAACTCCAGGCCGGACGCCCTGATGTGCTCCTCCGTGGCGTAGTGGTCCCGGGCCAGTGTGAAGGTGGCGTCCGGGGCCGCGCCGTAGAGGGATGTGTACACCAGATGCTCCACGCCCGCGGCGGCAGCGGCATCCACGAAGCCGCGGTGCTGCTGCACCCGGTCCTCCGCTTCCGCAGCGGACACCATGAACAGGACCTTCACCCCGTCCAGGGCCGCCCGGGTGGCCGCCGAATCCTCATAGCTGCACACCGCCGGCGCGGCGCCGTCCAGTTGGGGAGCGCGTGCAGCGTCACGGACCAGCAGGCGCTGGGCGAAACCTGCCGCGGCAAGTTGCCGCGCCACCATTCCACCCAGCCCGCCAGTGGAGCCCGTGACGGCCAGGTCCGGGAGCCCGGAAGCCACAGTGCGCCTACGCTTCCCGTTTCGCAGGAGACTTGGTCTGGGCAGGGTCGCGCTCGGCCAGCGAGCCGATGGCGTCGTCGATCTTCTTCAGGACCTCCGGCTCCAGTTTCACGCCAGCGGCCGCCACACTGTCCGCGATCTGCTCGGGCCGCGAGGCGCCCACGATGGCCGAGGCGACGTTCGGGTTCTGCAGCACCCATGCCACCGCCAGCTGCGGCATGGACAGCCCGGCTTCCTCGGCGATGGGCTTGAGTTCCTGCACGCCGGCCAGGACGTCGTCGCGCATCCAGCGCTCGATCATCTTGGCTCCGCCCTTCTCGTCCGTGGCGCGGCTGCCTTCGGGGGCGGGCTGGCCGGGCAGGTACTTGCCGCTGAGGACGCCTTGGGCCATGGGCGACCAGACAATCTGGGACACGCCCAGCTCCTCCGATGCCGGCACTACCTCCGCCTCGATGACCCGCCACAGCATGGAGTACTGCGGCTGGTTGGAGATGAGCTGGAAGCCGAGTTCCTTGGACAGGGCGTGGCCCTCGCGCAGCTGCTCGGCGGTCCACTCGCTGACGCCGATGTACAGGGCTTTGCCCTGCCGGACGATGTCCGCAAACGCCTGCATCGTTTCTTCCAGGGGCGTCTCGAAGTCGTAGCGGTGGGCCTGGTACAGGTCCACGTAGTCCGTCTGCAGCCGCCGTAGTGAGCCGTTGATGGACTCCATGATGTGTTTCCGGGACAGGCCAAGATCGTTCTTGCCCTTGGGGCCGGTGGGGCCGTAAACCTTGGTGAAGATCTCAAGGGACTCGCGGCGCTCGCCCTTCAGGGCTTCGCCCAGGACGGTCTCCGCGGCCGTATTTGCGTAGACATCGGCGGTGTCGAACGTGCTGATGCCGGCATCAAGGGCGGCGCGCACGCACTGCGAGGCGACGTCGTTTTCAACCTGCGAACCGTGCGTCAGCCAGTTGCCGAACGTGATTTCCGAGACTTTGAATCCGCTGTTTCCGAGGTATCTGAATTCCATGGGTTTCACGCTAGCCCAGATGGTTGCTCAGGGTAAGGGCTGTTTGCCCTTTGGAGCGGGGCCGCTGGTTCCAGCCCCGCTGCCCGCTTCCGCCGCCTTACTGATGTGCGCCGGACCGGACAGGGATGCCAGCGAGCCGGTGTCCAGCGGAGCCAGGGGGTGGGGGACCTGCGGCTTCTTGAAGGACCGCGGCAGTTCGCGGGAAGGACGGCTGTTATCCAGCGCGGACTCCACCAGCGGCGCCACTTCCGCCACGTTTTCGGCCGGCACTGCCGGGTCAGGCAGGTCACGCACGGAGAGCTTAATCTGCGGTGTTGCTGCGCGCGCCCGGGCCTTTGCGCGGGCGTCGGCATCAGCAACGGCGGCGGCCCAGTCCTCAGCCAGGACGGGCGGTTCGCGGCGGGCAGCGGCCAGTGCCGGGTGGTGTTCGACGGCGGTGCGCAGCGACGACTTCACGTGGGCGGGCTTCAGCGCGGTGCGCCAATCACGGGGCGCCTTGCCCGGCCGGTGGCGGAATGCCCGGACCAGCAGCCCGGCGCGCGGCGGGCGTGGTGGGGACGCCGCGGCAGCACCGCCGTCGGACGCCGTGCCTTGCCCCTGCCGGCTGCCGGCGGGGCCCGTCAAGCGCACCAGCGGGAGCGATTCGTGTCCGGTGCCCCTGCCGAACAGGGCCAACAGCACGACGGCGGCGAGCCGGCCAAGTCCTGCCAGGACCAGCGTGATGACGCCCAGCAGGAAGAGGACCAGGAACATCAGGAATGCGACTCCCACGGTGCCCAAGAAAGTCAGGTTGAGGATGAGCGTATCCGGATTTTCCACGTCATCTCTCCTCTCTGCCGGCAGCGGGGCCGCGGGCGGCACCACCCTGCCCGGGCGCCGGCTCCTTCTCCACCTTACGGATTTTTGCGGGGCTGTGCCGCCGGGTGGGCTGGTGCTTCACCGGTTGTAGCAAAGCTGTTACCCATGTGACAGCATCGGGTGGATGACTGAATCCAGGGACCACGAAAACTGCATGTGCCTGTCCGGGGAGCCCTACGGACAGTGCTGCGGGCAGTTTCACCGGGGCGCAGCGGAGGCTGCCACCGCAGAGCAACTGATGCGCTCCCGGTACAGCGCGTTCGTGCTCCTTGACAGTGGCTACCTCCTGCGCACCTGGCATCCCCGGACAGCGCCGGCGGAACTGGAGCTGGATCCGGGGATGGAGTGGCGGCGCCTGGATATCCTGTCCACCTCCCGGGGAGGGCCGCTGGATACCGAGGGGACCGTGGAGTTCAAGGCCTACTACCGGCACGGCCCCGAACGCGGGATCCTCCACGAGGACAGCAGGTTCATCCGGGAACATCGGCGCTGGCTCTACCTGGACGGGAACATCCTGGCCTGACTACTCGTCGTCGTAGTCGCTGTCAGGCGTGAAGCCGGCCCGGTCCACTTTCCGGTGGAAGCGCATGCCCGCAAGGCCGCCCAGCACTGCGCCGACCAGCGCCACCAGGGCGACCACCACGGCGGCGATGATGCTGGTGGTGGTCAGCTGGCCCTCATTGACAGGGATGCGCGGAAAGCTGATGAGGTTGGCCAGGACGTTGAACTGCTGCCCGAACACAAGGCCGAGGATGGAGACGAGGACCGCCACGATCAGCGCCCAGATCCACACCATAAGGCCCTGCTTGGCGCCGTTGAAGCGCGCCATGCGGCCTGCCACGTAGCCGCCGCAGTAATAGGACAGGAACAGGATGACCAGCAGGACAATGATGCCCACCAGCCCCACCGTGCCCTGGTTCTGCGCCGCCTGGCTGACGGCCTCGTTGACGTCCGTGTTGGTGGCAAGGCCAACGGCGGTTCCGGCCGCCGCCACAAGGGCGGTCAGCAGGACGGCCATACCGGTGGCGGTGAGCCAGCCGAAGAACGCGGAGCCCACCTTGATGCCGCCGAACCGTTCCTTTTCCCGGGCGACGGCGGTCTGCCGGTCAGTGAGGTTCGGATCAACAGCCGGGGCAGGGGACGTGGGGACGTAGTCCCGCTCGGCGTAGGCGCCGGACGGTCCTGTGCGGTCCGCTGGCACGCGGTCGTAGGTGGAGGTGGGGGCGGCATCGCTTGCCGGCACCTGCTGGTAAGAGCGCGTGGGTTCGCCGCCGGCGGTGTCGCCGCGGTGGCTTCCGTTCCGGTCAACGTCCTCCCGGGCTCGCCTCGGGGGCAGGTTCTCTGGGTCTGTTGAGCTGCTCATAAGTCCACTCAACCATCGCCCACAGGAGATAGCAAGGATGCTTACTATTTCGTGACCTGCGGTTTTACCGGTATTTGCGGTGCAGGTTGTCCTTCCGGGAGGGGCCGGGAGAGGCGTCGGCGATCCACGGGCCCGTTCCTTCAGACGGGTCCAGGACGCCTTCCTCCAGCCAGGTGTAATCCCCGGCGAGGACCTTCCGCGTGAGGGCGTGGTCGCCGTCGTCCGTGTTCCGCCACAGCTGGTCGAAGTACTCGTCCACGCGCACCCTGGCCTGCTCGCAGTAGGCTTCGGCGAGCTCGTAGGCGCTGGCTGCCTTTTCGGGAGCGGTGTGGAGCAGCATTTCCGCCCGGGCACAGCAGGCCGTCATGGCGAACAGCTCGGCGCCGATGTCCACCACCCTGCCCAGGAACGCCTGCTTCCGTTCCAGCTTGGCCTGCCAGCGGCCCATGGCGTAGAACGTCTGCCGGGCAAGGCGCCGTGACGAGCGTTCAACAAACCGCAGCTGCTTGGCCAGCCGGCCGAATTCACCGTACGAGCGCGGATCCATGCCGGCGCCGGCCACCAGCTTAGGCAGCCACTTGGCGTAAAAGCCGGAGGCCCCGACGGCGGCCTTCGCTTTGTCGGACAGGCTTGCGTCCAGCGATGCGAGCTCGCCCGCGGCGGCCAGGTGCGCATCCACCGCTTCCCGGGCGATCAGGAGCCGCATGATCTCCGAGGAGCCCTCGAAGATCCGGTTGATCCTCAGGTCCCTCAGCTGCTGCTCGGCCGGGACGGCGCGCTCGCCGCGTGCCGCCAGCGATTCGGCGGTTTCAAAACCGCGGCCTCCGCGGATCTGCACCAGTTCGTCGGCAATCCGGCAGCTGATCTCCGTGGCCCAGAGCTTGGCCAGGGCGGCTTCGATCCGCACGTCCTTCTGGCCCGCGTCCGCAAGCTCCGCGGAGAGTTCGAAAACCGCATCCAGGGCGAAGGCGGAGGCTGCGATAAAGGCGATCTTCTTGCCCACAGCCTCGTGCTCGCCCACCGGCCTGCCCCACTGGGTGCGCGCGTTGGACCATTCACGGGCAATCTTCAGGCTCCACCGGCCGGAAGCTACGCACAGCGCCGGCAGCGCGAGGCGCCCGGTATTAAGTGTTGTCAGCGCGATCTTCAGCCCCTGGCCTTCACGGCCCAGCCGGTTGGCGGCCGGCACTCGGACTTGGTGGAACCGGGTGACGCCGTTCTCAATCCCGCGCAGGCCCATGAATGCATTCCGGTTCTCCACGGTGATGCCTGGCGAGTCCATCTCCACCACGAATGCACTGATGCCGCCTTTGTGCCGGGTGCCGTCCGCATCGGTGTGCGCCGGGACCACGGCCATCACCACCACCAGCTCGGCGACCACGCCGTTGGTGGTCCAAAGCTTCACGCCATCCAAAAGGTACGCCTCGCCGTCGTCCGTGGGCGTCGCGGTGCTGCCCAGCCGGGCAGGATCGCTGCCCACATCAGGTTCCGTCAGCAGGAAGGCGGTGATGGCCCCGGCGGCGCAGCGCGGCAGGTATTCGCGCTTTTGCCCAGGGGTCCCGAAGACCTTGACCGGTTCCGGTACGCCGATGGACTGGTGGGCCGAGAGGAGGGCTCCGAGGCTCGGATGGACACTGCCCAGGAGCGCCAGGGCCCGGCCGTAGTACACCAGGGAGAGTCCCAGGCCGCCGTATTCCTCGGGGATCTTCATGCCAAAAACGCCGAGGTCCGCCAGGCCCCGGATGTATTCGTCCGGAATCCTGGCCTCGCGCTCGATCACCCGGCCGTCCATGCTGCGGGCAAACTCGGTCAGCCGGCGCATGAATGCCTCACCCCGGTCCACGGAGGCAGGATCCGGGGTGGGCCAGGGGTGGACCAGCCCGAGGTCGAAGCTGCCCAGGTACAGCCCCTTCGCGAAGCTTGGCCGCTCCCAGCCGGTTTCCCGTGCAGCCTCTGCCACGGCGCGGGCATCTTTTTCCGTGGCGCCGGCCCCGAGTTTTCCGGCGGGTACGGGGGTGTCCCCGGCCGGGGCGTTTGTTGCCGTGCCGGTGGCGACGGGGAGGCCGGTGGCAGGGCTTGTTGCGGAAGTGCTGTCAGTGGCGGAGCTCATGGGTTATCTCCTTGGCCGGAATGGCCGGTGTCGCCATGGATCCGCCGGGTTGGAGAACCCTTCAGCTGTCCCTCAAGATTACCCGCGGGTAGGTTCCGGTGCTAGGGGATGGCTGGGCCTGGAAGTCGCCGGCAACGTCCACCGCGGCGGCGTGGTGCACCAGCCTGTCCCAGCCTGCGTTGATGCCGTGGACCACGGCCAGGAGGATAGTGGAGACCACGGTCCAGCTGAGCTTTCCGACGCCCAGCAGTACCAGGGCAACCAGCCCTGCCGCCAGGACGAATGCTGCAAGGATCACGCCGAACACCAGGGTGCCCACGAACACCAAGGTGGCGTTGTCCACTGAACTGAGATCGAACTGCATTGGGTCCCCCTGCTGCGACGTTGCTTTGGTTGAGATCAGTAGCAGAAGCGTAGGTTGGGACCTCTCCGGCCAGCCACAGAAGCAGGGCCGGAAAAGGCTGTTGGTATGGGATCGAAACACTACGGCCCGGTAGGTCACGAAGCGGTCGCGGCGCCTGCGTTAACCTTGTAGTTGGCAGTTTTCCGTCCAAGCCGCCGCCCCGCCCCGTAAACAGCCCAAGGAGAGTGTGTGCCCCGCTCCGCCAGGTCATCCGCTGACGCCATCAGCGCCCGGCTCCGGGACCTCGAACTCCTCACCAAGGGACCTGCCTGGGCCCTGACGCGCTCCGCCCCCTGGGTGATAGCGGTGCTGCAGGCATCCTTCACCCGCACCCGTCCCCAGCTTCCGCTCGAGGAATTCCATGCCGACGTCGACTCCTTCCTTGAGGAGCTGCGCAGGCGGGAGCCCGGACTCGGCGGCGGGGCCAACGGAAAGACCTTTGGTGACGAATGGACGCGCCGGCAGTTCCTGACGCGCCGCAACCAGTCCGGCCGGATCGTCTACGAGGTAACGGAACCGGCGGCCCGTGTGCTCGCCTTCCTCGACAGCCTCTCCAGTGAACGGTCCACTCTCAACGGGTCGCGCCTGGGCACGCTGCTGGGCGACGTCGAAAAGCTCGCCAACGAGACCAATCCGGATCAGAGCGCCCGCCTCGAGTCGCTCGAAGAGGAGATTGAGGAACGCCAGCAGCTGATCCAGGACATCAGCTCCGGCGAGTTCGATGGCCTGCTGGACGACGACGAGGCGGTGGAAGCCGCGGGCAATATCCTGGACCTGGCGGCGAGCCTGCCCGCCGACTACAAGAAGATGCGTGACCGGATCGAGGAACTGGTGGGCGAGCTGCGCAACCAGATCATCGAGGAGTCGCTGACCAAGGGCGCCACCATGGCCCAGGTCCTGGAGGCGGACAAGCGCCTCCGCCAGAGCCCGGAGGGCAGGACCTTCCGCTCCTTCACCGCGTTCCTGGAGGACCCGCAGCAGCAGGTGCGGTTCCGGTCCGCCATCGGGGAAGTCCTCAGCCGGCAGTTCGCGGACGACTTGTCGCCCGAGGACCGGGAAACCCTGAAGAACCTGGTGGCCGAATTGCGCCAGCAGCACAGCCAGATCCAGCGGATCTACGGCAAGCTGAGCGAAAGCCTCAACACGTACGTCCAAAGCGACGACTTCCGCCAGTCGGTCCGGCTCCGGCAGGTCCTCCGGGAGGCGGAGCAGGCCATCCGGTCCCTTCCGTACGAGCGGGAACGCCCCGGGTTGGTCCGCGGTCCAGTCCTCTACAACGCAGGGTTCGAATCGCTGTCCATGGTCAAGTTGTTCGACCCGGACGAGTTCGCCGCCCCGCCCAAACTCGCGGATCCCATCGCCTTCAGCGACTCGGACCGCGTGCGCTCCCCGAGGACCGGCAAGGCTAAGCCGGAGGTGGTGCGCGAGGCCATGGCCGGCGCCGCCACCCTTTCCGAAGCCTGGCAGCAGCTGCCGCCGGAGGAGCAGCACATCAACACCATCCGGGCGCTCCTCTCCCACGCCCTCCACGCCGGAGCGGGCTTCGACAGGGAAGCCCTCGACGCCCTGGACTTTGAACAGATCGACGGCACCACGCGCAGGGCCTACCTGCCGCTGGTGACGCTCAAGAAGGATTGATGATGACTGAAGTCACGAACCACGAGCGACCCGTTACCGGGGGAACCACCCTGCGGGACACGTTCGTGGACGGCGCGGCCCTCTTTCCCGGCGACACAGGCGTGCTCTCCATGAAGGTGCGGCAGGCGTTGGTGAAGCTGCTCAAGGGTCCGTATATCGACGGCGGCCGGGACGAGAAGCTCTGGACCGTCCTCCTGGACAACCAAGTGATCCTGCGGAGCCGGTTGTCGGAACTGTTCCTCACCATGGAGCTGGACCACGAGCGGAAGATCGCCGTCCTGCGGCCGGTGGATCCGGACGCGATCGGGGGCAGTGCCCGTTCCAGCATCCTCCGGCAGCAGCGTGCGCTCAGCCGGGTGGAGACCATTGTGCTGCTCCGCCTGCGCCTGCTGCTGGACCGGCATGTCACGGCGCAGACGGACCCCACCATCACGCGTGAGGAGATCGCGGACCTCGTGGCCCACTACCAGCCGGCAGGCCAGCAGGATGCGCTCCGGGACTCTGACGTGGTGAACAGGGCCATCACCAAGCTCCTGGCCCGCCAGCTCCTCCTGCCCACCGGGCTGGACGACGTCTACACCATCTCCAACGCCCTGCCCCTGGCCCTCCCGTTCGAGAACATCGGCGACATCCCCGCCCAAATCGAGGCCCTGGTGGTGGCGACCACAGATCCCGCGGGCACCGAGGCAATGCTGGACCTCGACCGGGATCCGGCGCCGGAGGACGACGACGCTGATGGTGAGTTTGGTCGAGGCGCAGCATCGGCTGCGGAGCAGAACGGAACCACCGAAACTGAAGAGGGCACCAAGTGAGCATCGCGAGCATGCTTCCGATGGGCGACGTGGTGAACCCGGGCCAGATGCGCCTTGCCCTGGTGCAGGTGGTCAACTGGGGCACCTTCCACGGGGCGCACACCATGCACGTGGACCGGAACGGTACGCTGCTGACCGGCAACTCGGGTGTGGGCAAGTCGACCCTGTTCGATGCCATGCTGCGGGTCTTCGACGCGCGGCCCAGGTCCAATGAGGCAGCCGCCCAGCGTTCGGGCGGTGCCGTGGAGGACAAGCGGACCACGTTCACGTACATGCGCGGCAAGGTGGGCGACAAGGCCGTGGGCGAGGGCTCGGCGAGTGCCTTCCAGCGGCCGGGTGCTACGTGGTCCGCCGTCGCCCTGACGTTCGATAACGCCGCAGGCACGCGGGTGACCGTTTCGGCGCTGTTCGACCTGCCAAAGAACGGCACGGAGTCCAGCGTGGGACGGTTCTACCTGATCGACCACCAGCCGCTGGACCTTGAGGCGCTGGAGGGCATCGCGGACAAGCGGTTCACCAAGGCTGCCCTGGAGACGATTTTCCCGGACGCCCAGGTTTTCGATGTCCACAAGGCGTTTGCCGAACGGTTCCGCCGGTTGCTCGGCATCAACTCGGACCAGGCCCTTCCGCTGCTTCGCGTGATCCAGGCGGGCAAAGGGCTGGGCGGCAGCGTCAACACGTTCTTCCGCGACCAGGTCCTGGACGCCCCGGCAACGCTCGCAGCAGCGGACGACGTCGTGGAGGAATTCAGCAACCTGATGTCCATCCGGCAGCGGCTGGAGGACGTCCGGCAGCAGCGCGACCAGCTCGCCCCGGTCCCCGGGCTCAACAAGGAGTATGCGCAGGCGCTGCTGGACGCGAACCGGTTGCGGGACCTCACCGGCGAGGAGTTCGAGGCATACAGGCAGCAGCTGGCCGTCACTGTCCACGAGAAAACGCTGGTCCGCTTCAAGGAGCTGGCCCAGGCGAAGGCCAAGGAGCTCGGCGCCGAACGAATGGTCCGGGACGGCCTGGCCAAGGAACTGCGGCAACTGGAGGCGGACTACAACAACCAGGGCGGCAACGCGATTTCCGCCATTGAGCAGTCGCTGGAGAACGCCCGCGTGGGCCTGAAGCTCCGCGAGCAGGTGGAGGAGGCGGCGCGCCAGGCTTTGTCCGACGCCGGCCTGCAGCTTGAGTGGTCCTCCGACGGTTGGGAACAGGCGCACGAGAACGCTGCGGCCAGGTCGGCGGAGCTCAAGGACGACTCCCAGGCCCTGCAGGAGCTGCGCTTCGAAGCGTTCGACGCGCATGCCACGAAGAAGCGGGAGCTGGCTGCCGCCGAGCAGGAGCTCGTCTCGCTGAAGACGCGCAAGTCGCTGCTGCCGCCGTCGAGCATTGAAAACCGTGCGGCAATTGCCGCCGCCACCGGCATCCCGGAAGACCGCATGCCGTTCGCCGGCGAGCTGATGGACCTTGCCGACGGCGAGGAGAAGTGGCGCCCCGCTGCCGAGCGTGCGCTCCGCAACCTGGCCACCACGCTGCTGGTGCCGGGCGGGCACTTCGGCGCCGTGACCCGCTACCTTAACAGCCACAACGTGCGCGGCGCATTGCGCGCGGTGGACGTTTCCAAGCCGCTTTCCGGCGGCGCGCTGGCGCTGGAGGACGTGCGCGACGGCGACCTGCTGACCAAGCTCGACATCCTCACCACGGGCGTCGCGGCCGAAGCGGGGTCCTGGATCCGTGAGCGGATCGCGCTTGATTTCGCCTACCCCTGCGTTGAGGATCCGGACGAGCTTGCCGGGCTGGACCGTGGCCTCAGCCTGGGAGGTGTGGTGAAGCGCAACCGCCACACGGTCGAAAAGGACGACCGCTTCACCAGCCGGCAGGATTACGTCCTCGGGTTCGACAATGCGGCCAAGCTTGAACTCGTTGCCGGACAGGTAGAGGACCTGCGGCAGGAGGTTGCCAAGGCGGCGGAGCTGGCGCAAAGCCGGGAAGACTCGCACCAGGGCATGAGCCGGCAGCTCGACGCGCTCCGCCGGATCGCAGAGGACCACCGTTCCTGGGAGCAGGTCTCGGCGGAGGTTGCTGCCGACGAGCTGGCCCGGATCGGGCAGCGCCTCAAGGACGCCTTGGCCGCCCAGGCGGACCTGGAGCCCCTCCGCGCGGCCATCGAAGAAGTACGGCAGAAGCACCAGTCCAGCACCGAGGCCGCGGCCGTCCAGCAAAGCGAGTACAAGTCGCTGGACCGGCAGCTGACCGCTGCGGATTCGCTGCTGGAAGCTGCGCGTGACCGCCTGGCCCAGGCGCCGCCGTCGGACGCTACCGTTACTGCGCTGGAACCCTACTTCGCGGAATTCGGCGACGTGACGGAGATGCACGAGCTGGACAATCTGGCCAACCGGGTGCGGACCGGCCTGCTGGGTGACCTGCACGCCGCGGAGTCCCGCGGGCAGGCGACGGCCGAGCGGCTCACGAGGATTTTCGAGGCCTTCGTCCGCGACTGGGGGAGTGCCATCTCCGCGGACCATGGCACCACAATCGGCGCCGCGGGCGAGTTCGAGACGCGGTATCACGCGATCGTGAGCGACGGGCTGCCCGCCCAGGAGGCGGAATTCCGGCAGTTCTTCAACCAGCGGACGCACGAATCGTTCAGCACGCTGCTGCACCTGCTCGACGAGGAACGCCGCTCCATTACCAGCCGCATCCTGCCGCTGAACGGCATCCTCTCCCAGGTCAACTTCCACGAGGGCAGCTTCCTTGAGCTGGACATCAAGCAGACGCTGCCGCCCACGGCCAAGCAGTTCAAGGACGCCATCCAGAACGCCCTGAAGGCCCGGCACACGCGGCCCGCCAAGGGAGATGCCGGCCGCCCGGACGCCTCGAAGGCGGAGGTGTCCGGCCAGGAAAGGGACGACGACGCCGAGCTCACCGCCCGCTACAAGTCCCTTGAGACCCTGGTGAAGCGGCTGGGCTCGCAGGCGCCGGAGGACAGGCGCTGGCGGGCCGAGGTGCTGGACGTGCGCGGCCATCTGTTCATCCAGTGCAAGGAGCACCGTGAAGTTGCGGGGCCGGCGTCGGGCAAGAAGGGCGGAGCGAAGAAGTCTGAGGTGTTTATGCACGCGGACACCGGCTCCATGTCCGGCGGGGAGCGCCAGCGCTTCACGGCCTTCATCATGGCCGCTGCACTGAGTTACCAGCTGGGCATCGCGGAGCAGGGCTTCACCACGTACGGCACGGTGATGATGGACGAGGCCTTTGTCCTGGCCTCCGAGGAGTTCGCGGGCGCCGGGATCAAGGCGCTGCACGAATTCGGTTTCCAGCTGCTGCTGGCTGCCCCGGAGAACGTCATCGACCTGTCCCGGCACCTTGGTTCCGTCACCGAAATCCTCCGGGACAAGCGCACCAACCGCTCCGGGGTGCTCACGGCGCCGGTGATCAGGCCGCGGCCGGGCGAAGAAGGCGCCTGGCGCTCGGAAGCGAACCCTGTGGACATCGTTTTGCGCTAGCCGTTACCAGCCGACCGGCTTTATAACAAATCGATGGATATATTGCGCGCGTGCTGTTGCAGGGTGTTGTTCCGGTGCCATGCTGGTCGGCATCAAACATTCGCCTTCATCCTCCCGCAGGGCAACGTGTGGAACGCTGGGTCCCGCATCTGACGCCCGATGAGGTTGGCGGCCTTCCCTTGAAAGGCACCACAAATGCGCCCAGCACACCGCGCCGCCACCTCCATGGCGCTCACCGCCGTCGCAGCCCTCACCCTCACAGGCTGCATGGCCAGCGTCTCGTCCGAAGGCGCTGCATCCCCGGCTCCCATGGCTTCTGCCCCGGCATCACCGAGCCTCACTTCCGAGACCCGCACGCCAAGCCCGGCCGCGGCAGGGGAGCGGCCGGTCCCGCCTGGCTTCAGTGCTGACAGCCTGGTGACCTTCACCTTCCCGGACGGCCGGCTTTCGTTCCAATACCCGAGGGGCTGGCATGCGGAGCTCTTCGAGGCATCCGCCTCGCCTTTCGTGGGCACGGCAACGGTGTCCGATCCCACCAGCCAGGCGAAAATCTCCATCTACACCGGAGAAATTGCCGACGTCGTGGCCAGCACTGTGGACCGGACCGTCATTGAGACGGACCCCGTACTGGGACTGCGGGGGCATTCCGTTCCAACGCCCCACTCGTCATTCTTTGTTGACCGCACTGATGGTGCGGCCACCTACGGGATGGGGCTCACCGCGGGACTGCCCGTCTCGCCGGACGGGGAGGTGCAGCACGGGCTCATCATGCTCGGCAACCGCGTCTTGTCTGCCGACGTGGTGTTCGCGGGCCAACCGTTCGCAAACGACGAGGCGGCAAAAGAGTGGTACTGGGGTGTTGAAGGCCAAACCCTGAAGGCTGTGCTGATGAGCTTCACCTACCGCTGACCCGGAGCATCAAACGCTCTCTCACTTAATGTGCCATTTCCCCAGGCAGGTTCAAGGGGTCGTTGCAACACGTCCTATGCTGCTGATTCTTCCAGTATTTGC